>NZ_JBAWAC010000258.1:0-1901 GCF_049589095.1 Haladaptatus sp.
CAACACTTTTCAGTGCGAAATCGTAACCCATCGAATCGAGGATAGAGCCGTGCAACAAACCCGAAGTGGACGGTGAGTGCGCGATAGAGGCGTAATTAGCGCTCCGGGAGAAAAACCAAAGCTCTTATCGGTGTTTAGGCAGGCCTAAAAGATGAACAAGAGGTGAAGCGCGAGTCGCTTCACCGGGTAGTGACAACGATGGAAAAACCGAGTACGGGATCGGACACATGACAGAGGAGGTCGAGGCGACGATAGGAGAACGAATAGACGGGTCACTGGCGGGGCTCATTCTGGCGAGTATCGGAATCGTGATCGTTTCCGCGCTCGTGCAAGTCAGTTTTGGCGCGTACTCCACGACGCTTTCGCAGGCGTGGCACGCCGTGTTCAACCCGAAAGTCATCGCCGATCCCAAGGTACTCGGGGCGCTCCTGTTCGGGGGCGAGATTCCGGACGGTACGAACTTGAGCAACACCACGACGGTCGTCTGGAGTCTGCGTCTTCCACGAGTCCTGGTCGGAATCTTCGTCGGCGTGAACCTGGCGGTCTCGGGCGCGATTTTCCAGGCCGTCACGCGCAACGAACTGGCGAGCCCGTACATCCTCGGCGTCAGCAGCGGTGCCGGACTCGCGGTGTTGCTCACGCTCGTCGTGTTCAGCGGCCTCTCGTTGTTCCTCCCCGTGTTCGCGGCGCTCGGTGGTGTCGTCGCGTTCATCATCGTCTACACCATCGCGTGGAAGGGTGGGACAAGTCCCGTCCGACTTGTCCTCGCGGGTGTCATCGTCAGCACGGTCTTTTCGTCGCTCCAACGCGGCCTCTTCTTCTTCGCGGACGACATCGGCGTGGTACAACAGGCCCTCGCGTGGACCACGGGGTCGCTCACGGGAACCGGCTGGGAGCAGGTTCGGATCGTCCTCATCCCGACGCTGATCGTCATTCCGATTTCGCTGATCGTGTCCCGGCAGTTGAACGTCCTTCTCCTCGGCGAACGAACCGCACGGTCGCTCGGCATGTCGGTCGAGCGGGTCCGGTTCGGACTCTCGATACTGGCGATCATCGCGGCGAGTTCCGCCATCTCGGTGGCCGGAATCGTTAGCTTCGTCGGCCTCATCGTTCCCCACGTCGTCCGGAACATCGTCGGGAGCGATTACCGAAAGCTCATGATCGGGTGCCTGTTCGCCGGACCGGCACTGGTCGTCGCCGCCGACGTGGGGGCTCGACTCGCACTCATGCCGATCCAGATTCCGGTCGGTATCGTCACCGGACTCGTCGGTGGGCCGTACTTCCTCTATCTCATGCGGAAACAGCAGAACATGGGTGAGCTCTGATGGCACACGAAGGCACCACCGCCACCAACGAAGGGACGACCGGGACGGAACCGGACGCCTGCCGGAGGAATCAGAATGAGTGAACAGATAGACCAAACGATGAACGAGGGAACGGACGAATCGGAGAACGAACGAACTGAAGAGCCGACGAACGAGCGCGCGAGCGAACTGTTCGGCGAGGAGTTGGCGATCGGCTATCCGACTTCCGGAATCATCGTGGAATGTAACTCCATCGTCCTCCCGGCGGGGGAGATAACCGCGCTCGTCGGTCCGAACGGGAGCGGAAAGAGCACGCTGCTGAAGGCGCTGTCCCGCGAACTGGAACCCGAAAACGGCATCGTTCGGTTGGACGGCAACGACATCCAGTCGTTCGGGACGAAAGAGCTCGCGCGGGAACTGGGGCTCCTTTCACAACAGAACAAGTCGCCCGGAAGCCTGACCGTCGAGGAACTCGCATACCACGGTCGATACCCGCACCGCAAGCTCTTCGAATCGAAGACGGAAGCGGATCACGAGGCTGTCGATACCGCACTCGAACGCGCCGGCGTCACGCACCTCAGGGACGAGGAGATGAAT
>NZ_JBAWAC010000259.1:0-4572 GCF_049589095.1 Haladaptatus sp.
GGGGTCGGTACCCGCGAGTTCGCGGGCGTACTCGACGCCAGTCCCGGCGTCGGGGTACAGCGTCCCGGCCCACTCCGCGACGCGTTCGGCGAGTTCGTTCGCTTCCGATTCACAGTCGTCCATCGCCCGTACCGCGTGGACGAGTTGACGGTCGTCCGCCCGTTCGCGCTCCGTCACGGCCTCGCGGGTCGCGCGGATGCTCGCCTCACGGAGCGTGGCGTAGTACTCCGCCTCGTCGTCCGCGAATCCGGTTTCGACGGCCCGCTCGGGCCAGTCGGCAGGGGCATCGGCGCTCCCCTCCTGGATGGCGCGTGCTCCGGACTCCACGTCGTCCGGTTCGACGCCCGCGAACCACCCCTCGTCTCCGTCCGATTCGGTCATGGCCGTGGGTTGTGCGTCTTCTCTTTTAAACCTACGTTTACGGGTTCTCGAACGAGGATTGAGATCGGGGTTCTTCCACTCGGGCGGACGGATTGTGCGATACTGACCAATCACATGGCGTGCACCAGCGACCCCGAGGCTAACAATCGGTCGAAAGCTTTCTGGGATTGCATCGCAGTAGTTACTGAAATCACGTTCCCGGAAAATCCATCCCGTACAGACGTTCTCTCAACGGTTCCCATCATGATACGAGTAGTTAAGACCCGTCCCCAGAGTGAGAACCTATGGCCGGTCTCTATGCGCATCCTGACTACTACGAGATTGCCTTCGATTTCCGCGACGTGGCGGCAGAGGTAGATTTCTTCGAAGCCTGTATGAACCGATTCGGTGAACACTCGAACCGTCCCGACTCCGTCCTCGAAATCGCCTGCGGCCCGTGTCCGTACCTGCTCGAATTCGATTCTCGGGGGTACGATTTCACGGGGCTGGACAACTCCTCGGAGATGATTTCCCACTCCATCGGAAAGGCGCGCGAACACGACATCGAAGCGACGTTCCTGCGGCGGGATATGGCCGACTTCATCCTTCCCGACGACGTCGACTTCGCGTTCTGCGCGCTCGGGTCGCTGTATCTCGACTCGAACGAGGCCCTTCTCTCACACCTCGATTCGATGGCCGACGCGATGACGCCGGGGTCGCTGTACTGCATCGACGGTTCCATCGACTTTGCTGGCGGGACGTCCTCCGGGAGCGAATGGGAGACGACGCGCGGGGAAACGACGGTTCGATTCGACATCGAGCAGAAACCGATTCACACGACCGAGCAGTTGGTTCGCCAGACCTTGACGACGCGGGTCGAGACGCCGACTGACACCGAACGTTTCCGCGAGGAGTACGTCATCAAGACGTTCGCTCCCCAGGAGCTACGTTTGCTCCTCGAAAAGACCGAGTTCGAACACGTGGGCTGGTTCGATAGCTTCGACCTGTCGAACCCCGTCGAGAGTTGTGAACCGGGGACGCTCCACCGCCCAGTGACGGTCCTCCAGAGGCAGTGATGTTCGTCGACGTTTGGGAATGGCGGATGGAAATCGACGAATCGCTGGTGGCGGCCGACGATGCGGAAATCCGGGAGCAAGTCGACGAGTACACGACTGGTGAGCGCGAGGAATTCGATATCGACGTCGACTATCCGGATTCGTTCACCGGACAGGTCATGGCCGCGATGGCGGGCGTCCCCCGTGGCGAGACGCGAACCTACGGGGAAATCGCCGGACAACTCGACACGGCGGCGGTCGCGGTCGGTCAGGCGTGTGGCCGCAACCCCGTGCCGCTCGTCGTCCCGTGCCATCGAATCGTCGGAGCCGACGGCTTGGGCGGCTTTTCCGGTGGTCACGACAATCGTCTCGGGCTAAAAGAACGGCTGCTCGAACTCGAATCGGCCTGATCACTCGTCCGGTGCGATGCGTTTAACGCGCCCGGTAATCCCGGACTGAAGTTGGACTTTCACCCCACCGGGTTCGGTGTGCTCCTCGGAGAGGACCTTCGCTATCTCACCACGGAGCGGTTTGGCCTCGTCCGCGTTCTCTGCGTTCGTCTGCTCTATTTCGACGGTCATGCCACGGCGCAAATCCTCTCGCGTCGGTCGGTCTACGGACATACGATGGACTGCAACGGACTCCGGAAAAAACGTGATGGCCACCGCCGGTACGTGATCTCGTGTTTATATATCCGATACTCGTAGAAAACGGTTATACGCTTCACATCCCTCCTCTGAAGTGCGGCAGCGGTAGCCGATAGCCGAAAACGTACCCCTATCCACTATTCGAACTTTTCGAAAGGTTGTTCGCAGGCGTCACAGAAGTGCATCGACCGGCAGAGCGACGGCCCTTTCGGGTGTTCGCGGTGGGTGTCCGTCGAACCGCAGTACGGACACTCCGCGCCCTCGTCCTCGCCGCTCGTCGTCACGCTGGGGTCGAGTCGTCTCATATGCTCAATCCGAACTCCCTGAGGTCGTCTTTGCCCTGTTCGGTCACCATCTCGATGGACCACGGCGGGTTCCAAACGAGTTCGAGGTCGGCGTCTTCGACGCCCTCGACCGCAGCGACCCCGTTCACGATGTCCTTGGTCAGCATCTTACGGGCCGGACAGCCAGTGTAGGTCAACGTCATGATGACGGTGACGTTCGCTCCGGCGGCGTCGCCGCCTTCGTCACGGGACTCCTTCGGAGTCTCGCATTCTACTCCGTAAATCAACCCCAAATCCACGATGCTGATGGGCATCTCGGGGTCCTCGATGTCGTACAGCGCGTCCCAGACGCGTTTTTCGAGACCCGTCGCTCCCTCGCCCGTGGCGGGCAGATCCTCCGGAGAGCGTCCGGTTTCCGAGTAGTCGGTGTACGCACACGCGGTCGGTTCGGAGTCGATATCATACTCCTGTGGTTGGTTACTCATCGTCTGGGTCCGGCATGATCCGATGGGTTTCGGTTCGCCCGAGTTCCCGGTACGTCCGCGTCATGTCGTCGTGAAGGTCTGCCCAGTCGTCGGTGTGGGTTCCGTCTCGTCCGATGTGCTCGGGGAGCAGTTCGTCGATGTCGCCGTCTTCGATTTCCGTCGGCAGTTCGATGCCGAGCGACGTCAAAAATGGCACCACGATGTCGAGCCATTGGTCGCGCATCGAGTCGAGCGAGTCGGTTCGGATTCCGAACTCGTCGATGTCCTCGTTCGCGTCGCCCGCCTCGAACAGGGTCAGCGCGTACGGGAACAGTCGGTCAACGGCGGCCTGCACGCGTTCGGTCCCCTCGTCGTCGCTCGTCAGCCGTTCGAGCCAGTTCTGTGAGTGTTCACGGTGGTAGTTCTCCTCGCTCAGGATTTTCGCCACGCGGTCAGCGATTCGTGGATACGACGTCCCTTCGAGGGCTTCGAGTCGGAGTTCCTCGGCGACGTCGTAGAGGTAGCCGCGCACGATGGCGTCGGCCCAGTCGCCAGTTTCGAATGGCCCCTCGACGAGCGTCGAGTGGCGGAAGTCCGCGGGGTCGCGTTCGAAGATGAGATCGGATTCCGTGTAACCGAAGTCCTCCAGCAGGTCGTACCAGAGGCGGGCGTGACCGAGTTCGTCCTGTGCGATGTTCGCGATGGCCAGATCGGATTCGAGCGTCGGGGAGCGAACCTGCCACTCGGTGTAGCGCTCTGCGAGGACGAGTTCGTCGTCCGCGAGTCGGCGGAGCAGTGATTCGACGGCGGCCCGTTCGTCGTCGCTCAACTCCTCGGGACCGGCGAGTTGCGCCGACATTATGCCTCACCTCGTCGCCGTTCGGCGTCTTCCTGTTCGCTCTCGGAGTCCTCTATCTCCTTGGCGAAACTGGTGTCGATGCGATTGTATGCCATCACCCAGCGGTAGGATTTGTCCGTCGTGCCGCCGAAGGTCGTCTCGTCGGCATCCACTTCGCCGATTTCGTCCTTCGGAACGACCCAGATGCTGTTGGTCGGCTTGCGCCGCCCGTGTTGAATCTGGGCGAACATGAGCGCCATGTCGCGGTCGGGCGCGTGAACGTTTCCGCAGTGGGTGTGATACTTGCCAGCTTCTTCCTGTCGAAACACTTCCCAGATCATCTTAATCAGCCGCCACCGGCGTGTTCGAGCCGCTCGATTCCCAGCCGTCCATCACGTCACGGACCCACTCGGCCGCGTCCTGTGCGGCCTTGCGGCCGTTTATCTGGCCGAGGCCGGGTTCGTAATCGTTCTTGGCGATCTGGAAGAACTCGTCCCAATCGAGGTCGTCCTCGCGCACCTTGTACATCTTCGTCTCCTCATCGTACTCGATGCGTGGCTCGTCCGGAATCTCCAAGCCGTACTTCTTCGCCTTCGGGATGTAGGCGGTAAGGAACGCGCTACGGAGTTCGTCGTTCGACATCGTCTTCAACCCGACTTCGGACGAGAAGTCGTGGTGAGTGCTCTTGTCGTTGGTCGGGCCAAAGAACTGGATGATGCGCGGCCACCATTCCTCGAAGGCGTCCTGCATGAGTTCCTGTTCCTTTTTCGATCCCATCGACAGTTCACGCATGATGTCCTCGCCGTGCTTGACGTGGAAACCCTCCTCGAAACAGACTTTGTCCATCGCGTGTGCGTAGGGTTCCCAACTCGTGCGCTTCAGGGTCGCCTGTCGGCGCATCGCGGCACCGTCCACGAAGAAAGC
>NZ_JBAWAC010000260.1:0-3699 GCF_049589095.1 Haladaptatus sp.
GGGGAAGTCCAGCACGTCAAACGACTCTCCGCGTGGACCGGACTGGGAAAAGCCGAGGCGGACACGTTGTTCGAACTGCCAGCGGGCAGTGCCGCCGACGTGTCGGTCGGCGATTCGGTTCGGTTGATCGAATAAGTCTACTCGATGTCCTGGAGCGGCGAGAAGCCATCCACGGGTGTCACCGAATAATCGACGGTCAGCGTGTCCTTCGTGGCGCGAATCTTGCCGACGAAGGTCGAAATCTCTTCGAGCGTGCCTTCGAGGACGAACAGTTCCATACAGTGGTGGTCACCGATGTGGCTGTGGAAGTTCGAGGCAACGAGTCCTTCGTGTTCGTGACGCAAGTGCATCATCCGCTCCTCGACGTTCGTCGTCTCGTAATCGAACATCACCGTGACGATGCCCATCAGTTCACGGTCTTCGAGCCTGCGGTCCTCGAACTCGCCGAGGAGGTTTCGACTGGCTTCGCGGACGACCTCGCTCCGTCCGGTGTAGCCGTGCTCATCGGCGAATTGATCGATTCTAGAGAGCAGTTCGTCGGGCATGGAGACGCTCACGACGGTCATGTATTAACTCAGCACCGGATCGCTATTAGAATCTTATTATCAGTACTCGAACGTGATCCGTTCTTCCGTCGGATCGATCGTCGCTTTGCCGCCGACTGGAATCGGGGCGACCGGCGCGGTGTGACCGAAGTCGAGGTCGAAAACGACCGACGCATCCGGGTTGTACTCGCCGACGAGGTCGGTGATGGCGTCGCGTTGGCGTTCGCGGTAGGCCGCGCGTTCTTCGGGTGGTCGCTGGTCTTCGACGGCCTGCGCTTTCGCCCGTCCGACGAGCACGGCCGAAAACCGAGAGAGTAGTCCACGTTCGCCCATTCCCATCAGCGTCCAGCGAACGTCGAACTCGCTCGGCAGTTCCTCGGACGTTTCGAGCAGGAGAACCGCACCGTCGAGTTCCCCGGCAGGGGGGAGATAGCGATTGACGGATAACTGCTGGTCGACGACGGCGAGACAGCCACCCCACGTCCTACCCGTGACGGTTTCGTCCGCATCGACAGTGCTGCCGCCGCGCCACTCCCATCCTGAATTCGATTCCATTTCTCGACGTTCGTGGAGATTTTCGGGATCGTCCCAGTTCAGGTCCTCGTCGGTGAATCGCTCGGACGGGCGGAGTTCGCCGAACGAATCTTCGAACATCGCCCGCTTCAGATACTCCACGGTGTACTCGTGCATCGACCCCTGCATGGCGAACTCGGTGAAGAGACAACCGCCGTAAAACGAGACGATTCCCTCGTTCCAAAGCGCCATCTGGAGGTTCGTGTTGTCGCTGATGCCGTAGAACCGCGTCGGGTTCTCGCGGAGCACATCCGTGTCGAGGTGTGGCAGGATTCGAACTTGGTCGGCCCCGCCGATGACCGCGATGACGCCTGCGATGTCGGGGTCCGCGAAGGCGTCCATCACGTCCTCCGCCCGCGCTTCAGGGTGGTCGTACAACCACTCGGGGGATTTCGTCGCCGTCGGGAATTCGACTGGGTTCAGGCCGAACACCGATTCGAGGCGCTCCAGTCCCAATTCGTAGACGTCCGGGAACACCGTTGCGAGGCTCGTTCCGGGGGCGACGATGGACACGTCGTCGCCCGGTTCGAGCGCGGGCGGCAGGATGAAATCGGTCATGGGATACATGTCTCTTATGTGTCTCAAATAGCTTTCCACCCGTCAGTTACGGTTCCACTAACGGGCCATTAATCGAAAAATTTGCTGACAGAGCTTTCCTAATTCGAACTTAATCGTGCCATAACAAAGAGTCGAAACGGTGTCCCTGTGTGTATGTCAAACCGCTCCGTGGACGGATTCGAGACGCGCCACGCGTGGCCGGCGCTCGCTCCGAATCGGGCGTGGTTGTTGGCGGCACTCGTCGGGGGGAAGACGCTCGACGCCGTGAGCACCATCACCGTCCTCAAACTCCGAACGGACGTCTTCGAATCGGTGTGGCTCACCCGGACGCTCATGGATCATTTCGGTATGGTTGCCGGGTCGCTCCTCACCCTCTTGTTCGCCGTCATCGGCGTCACCCTCCTCGCCGAGAGCGGCCTCCTTTTCGAGCGTGTATTTCCGAGTTCGTGGGTACCGACCGGCTACCCGGCCGCCTTCAGAACCACGATCTATCTCTCAGCAGGCGCTTGGTACACCTTCCTCGGGGTTCACAACTTTCTGTTCCTGTTCTGAAACCCGTCCCGCACGACGGCACTGAAACACCGATACATCGAAGTACCGCACGGACTGAAACTCACTCATGAGCACGGAAGACACGGACCCGGTACAACACGCGGACGGAATGACGCGATTGACCTCCCCGATGCAGGAGTTCACGATGGGACAGGTGACGACCGGACTCGTCGTCTTCGTCATCGGCGCTATCCTCGTGTTCGGCGTTCCGCTCTTGATCTAAACTCGTTTCTGTCCGCTTCCCGTCGACCGTTCCGATGATAGACGAGTGAAAAGAATTCGGTGTGCTCTCTTCCTTACGTCCGAGACGGGCTTACTCCAGTTCCCGAACGAGGACGTTCCGTAGCTCAGCGATTTCGTCCGCCGTGTAGCGGAGACCCTCGCCATCGGCGTCGATTTGGAGCGTTCCGGAGTCGTTCGCCTGTCCGAGTTCGGTGACCGGGGCGACGCCGTCGAAGGCTTCGACGACGGCGTCCGGATCGGTCGTCTCGACCACGGCACGACCGGGGAGTTCGCTGAACAGCGACTCGTGGGCGTCGACGTCGTCGAGCGAAACCGTCGCCCCCGCGTCGTCCGACACCATCTCGGCGAGCGTTACCGCGAGACCGCCGTCGCTCACGTCGTGGACGGCGAGGGTGGCGTCTCCCGTGACGACATCGCGGAGGGTGGCGAGGCGTTCGCTCGCGTTCTCCGGAAGCGTCGGGAAGCGGTCATTCCCGCCGACCTGTGCGAGGTATTCGGACCCGCCGAGTTCGGCGGCGGGTTCGCCGACGAGCAACAGGGTCCCCTCGCCTGCGAGTTCCGTCGGTGGTGCGTCGTACTCCTCCGTCGTTCCCGTCATCGCCAGCGTTGGCGTCGGCGGAATCGGGCCGCTCGGCGAGTCGTTGTAGAGCGAGACGTTCCCGCCGACGACCGGCACGTCGAGTTCGGAACACATGTCGGCGAGACCATCCACGATGCCCTTGAATCCGCCGTACACGTCCGGTTTCTCGGGATTGCCGCCGTTCAGGCAATCGACCGCGGCGAGCGGCGTCGCGCCTTTGGCCGCGAGGTTGGTCGCGTTTTCGAGCGCGACCGCACGGGAACCGTCGTAGGGTGCCGTCGTCGTCCAGTTGGGGTTCGCGCCGGACGAGAACGCGAGACCGAGTTCGGCGCGGCGAATCGCGAGGACGGCCGAGTCGTCGCCCGGAAGCACCGAGGTCCGCGTCTGGACTTCGTGGTCGTACTGGCGGTACACCCACGACTTGTTCGCGCAGTTGGGCGACCCGACGACTGCCTCGAACGCTTCGCGCACGTCGGCGTCCGGCAGGTCGCGGTTCGGTTGCGTCGGCGCTTCCGACGGGAGGTCGTTCATCGGCGCGCCGTCACCGAGGAACTCGGCGGGCACGTCCACGACCGTCTCGCCCTCGAACTCACAGACGTAGTTGCCGTCGGTCACGTCGCCGATGACGGTGCAACCGAGGTCGTACTT
>NZ_JBAWAC010000261.1:0-2332 GCF_049589095.1 Haladaptatus sp.
GTCGGTGCATCCTCGTACGGTTCGAGGTCGATGGTTTCGACGACCTCGTCCGACCTCGTGTCGATGACGGAGACGGTGTCGGCGTTGCCGGACGAGGTGTAGACGTGCGAGCGAGTCGGACTGCGGAGAACGTCGTTTGGCCGTCCGCCGACCTGGATCGTCTCCGCGACTTCGAGGTCGTCGGTGTCGACGACCGAAAGCGTGTCCGCACCCCAGTTCGAGACGTACGCTTTCTTCCCGTTTCGGGAGAGTTCGACCGTGTACGGCTTGTTGCCGACGGAGATGGATTCGATGACCTCCTCGCGACACAGGTCCACGACGGCGACGGCGTTGTTCAGGTTCGTGGCGACGTACAGTCGTGCCCCGTCGGGCGAAACCGTCAGCCCTGCCGGGAAGACCTGTTCGTCCTCAGGGGCGATACGAATCGGATCCCGTTCGGTTAGCGTACCGTCCGCAGTGGAGTAAACGCGAATCTTGTTGTTCGTCCCCGCGGAGGCGTACAGCGTCCGATTCGACGCGAACTCGACGCCGACGAACAGCGCTTCGGGTGACTCGTAGGTGATGGTATCGACGACTTCGTTGGACGCAACGTCCACCAGCATCATCGACTGGACGCCCTGCCCGTCGTTCGAGACGGCGAGGTACTTCCCGTTCGGACTGAGCGCCATGCCCATCGGTCGATCACCGACTTCGGTTTGCTTCCCTGCAGGCGTGAGTGACCATCCGGGAGCGTGCGGAACGAACCCCTCACCTGGGGTCCCATCCCCTTCCGTATCGTTACCCGAGTCGCCGTTCTCGTCGGCCGTCGCGATACTCTTCCTCGCGCCGAGTGCCCCGAAGAGGAGGCTCGACCCTGCGCCCGCTTTCAGTACGCCCCGCCGTGTGAACCGCGTGCTTGGCTTCACGTCCGGCGAGTGATTGCTTCGGAGGGTATAATTTTATATTTTCGTTATATAAATCTATGGTGGCCATTTTCAGATATGTGCATGCAGTGGACGGACTGACTGATTGTCATGCCGTTCCTGCTTGCAAATGCGGCGAGTACACTTAACCCGGTTTTGTCCGTAGTATTGCGGGCAATGGGAAGCCTTCACTTCGATTACGACGGCGAGACGATCATCGTCACGGGTGCGAGTTCGGGTATCGGTCGCGCGATTGCCCTCCGGTTCGGCGAGGCGGGGGCGACCGTCATCAACGCCGACGTGCGCGAGGAGCCGAAATCGGACGGCGAACCCACCCACGAGAAGATTCGGGACGAACACGAGGGAAGCGCCGAGTTCGTGGAGACCGACGTGTCCAAGCCCAGCGAACTGGAGGCCGTGGTCGAGGCCGCCCGCGACTACGGCGGCGTGGACGTCATGGTCAACAACGCCGCGATGCAGCACAGCGAGGATTTCCTCGACGTGGACCAGGAGGACTTCGACGAGCTCCACCACACCAACATCCGGGGCTACTTCTTCGGCATTCAGGCCGCCGCCAAGGACATGATCGACCGCGAGGAGCCAGGGAGTATCGTCAACACCGCCTCCATCAGTTCCGAGGTCGCTCAGCACGATCAAGTCCAGTACGATTCCACGAAG
Source organism: Haladaptatus sp. (assembly GCF_049589095.1). NCBI lineage: Archaea > Methanobacteriati > Methanobacteriota > Halobacteria > Halobacteriales > Haladaptataceae > Haladaptatus > Haladaptatus sp. The sequence goes on from NZ_JBAWAC010000261.1 coordinate 1,581, forward strand.
GGCGCGATAAAGATGATAACGCGCGGTACGGCGCTCGAACTTGCCGAACACGACATCCGCGTCAACGCCGTCGCCCCCGGTCAGATCGCCACCGAGTTCACCGAGGGGTGGAGCGACGAAGCCGAGGACGCCGCCGGTGAAGGCGGCTTCATCAAGCCGGTCCCGTTGGGTCGGGCGGGCTACCCCGTGGACATCGCCGGTCCCGCTTTGTTCCTGGCCAGCGAGGACGCGGACTACATCACCGGTGAGCTGTTGTACATCGACGGCGGCTGGACAGCGATCTGAAAGGGAGTTTGGAGGCGGGAAGAGTTGTGGTAGAAACCCTGATTTGCGCGCGAGTTTTTCGGATTCTCCGTGGTATTCGTGATGGATCGTATCCCTTAGCCCGGCTAACCGAGCGGCGCGCGGGGCAGCAGGCCCGAGGCCAGCGAGGTTTCGAAGAAACCTCTGGGTGAGTAGCGCGGAGCGCCGTTCCGCGGACAGTCGAGCGGGCACGGCCCGCGAGACGACGGTGTAATTGCCGAACAACGCTCGGCAGTCAGCCAGACGAAGTCTGGCGAAATTGCCAAGCTTTGCTTGACGGTCAGCCGGACTAAGTCCGGCAAAACCGTGAACCAGCGGTCGGCCGAGGGCCTCGAAAATCGGAGATTTTCGGGAGCTCGCAGGACTTTCGGTCCTGCGGCCCTCGTCGTCGCGTTGCGACGACTCAGTGAGACGAACGCTTCGCGATCGTAACCAGCCTGACTGGCTAT
>NZ_JBAWAC010000262.1:0-3849 GCF_049589095.1 Haladaptatus sp.
CCTGATCGGTCACTCGATGGGTGGATCGACGGCGGCGTGGACGGCCGCGACACATCCCGACCTCCCGCGTGCGATCGCTCTCGAAGACCCCGCGGGGATGTACGGACCGCCCGATATGGGTCCGGACAAACGGGCGGAGATGGTTCGTGAGAACGTCCGCGAGTGGTCGAACAGTTCGCTTGAGGAACTCGAACGCGACCATCCGAACTGTGACCCTGGGTTGGCACGTCGCCTCGCCGTTGCGAACACGGAATGTCGCCCGCAGATCGCCGAAATACCGCGCGAAGGCTATCCCCGTCTGGAACGGGCGTTCGCGGATATCACCTGTCCGACGCTCGTGCTCAAGGCGGACGCCGATATGGAGACGCGGGCCGAAGATCTCGACATCGCCGAAAACCTATCCGACGGACGATTGGTTCACATTCCCGACGCCGGTCACTGTATCTTCCGCGAGCGATATGACCCCGCATACGCCGAGCTACGGACGTTTCTCCACCGGTTGGCGTGACGAGTGCCAAACGGTATAACAAATGAGTGATCTGATTATCCAAAATGGTAAAGTAGCTGAATTCACAGCTTTCGGACATGGATGACGAGGAGGAAGCAAAGATACTGATTGCCCTCGGGTTGGACGACGGAGCGGCCGAACCACCGGAACGACGGTTCGAACGGCGATTGTGCGCCGCCTTGGTGGATGCACGCCGTGCCGGTGTGGATTACTGGCGACTGTTCGAACTCCTCGAAGGACAGCAGCGTGCGGCGGTTCGAGCGTCGTTTTCGCAGGGTGAGTTCGGATCCGATCATTCGACGGTGTCCGAGGAAACGATCCAGTACTCGGAGGTGGTTCACGCCACCGCGACTGCACTCGATGCGGGCGGATCGAAGCGCCAACTGCTGTTCAACCTCGCCAGCGCGTATCAGTTGTTCGAGGACGATTGGTCGGAATAGCCGCCGCTACACGTGTAGATAAAGAAATACCTCGTGTACCCCTACCCGAGGTACGCCAAAATTGACGGAGATATGGTAAATGCTTTGTGTTCTTACTCAGAGTGCGACCGTGTACACCGATTCTCCGTACTCCCCGTCGCCGATTTCCACCGTCGCCTCGTCGCTCTTCTCGAACCCTAACCGCCGGTAAAATCCGGTTCCCCTCGTGTTCTCCGAGAGCACCATCGCCCGGATTCGTTTCATGTTGATGTCGCGCAAGTCGCTCCGTAACCGCTCGTACAGCGCGCTTCCGATGCCATCTCCCCAGTGGTCCGGATCGACGTACAGTCGGAGCAGGTCCCCCTCATCCTCGTGACATATCGCATGACAGAATCCGATCACTTCGTCGTCCCTGGTCGCCACGAGAAACAGCGTTCCCGGCCGCTCGACCGCATCCGTTAGCGAGTCGTCGGAGTACCACGAGGCTATCGTTCCGTCGATACTCTCGCCATCCATGATTTCGGCGTAGGCGTCGCTCCACGCACGGCGTGCGACATCCCGAACCGATTCGAAATCGTCCTCGTTCGCTGGCCGAATCTTCATTTGTTTCCCCCGGATTGCCGTTCGTCGTGCTCCGTGGTAACAATGATGAATCACAACTCGTGTTGCGGAACGAAAAGTCAGCTTTGTTCGGTCGTCGGCGTTCCGTCCTCGAACACGAGTTTCGTCCCCGACTCGATGCCTGCCCGCTTTGCGAACCCCTGTCGCATCTCGACGACGTACTTCGCGTTCCCATCGCTCCGATACTCCCGAAGTTGCCAATCGCTCGCGTTCGGTTGCGTGTCCGCGTGGGCGACGTTGAGGACGGTGCCGTCCGGACCGACGAAGATTATATCGAGCGGGATCAGCGTGTTCTTCATCCAGAACGACTGTACCTGCGGGTTGCCGAACACGAACACCATCCCGTGGTTTTTCGGCAGCGATTTTCGGTACATCAGTCCGTGTTCGCGCTCGCTCGGTGAGTTCGCGACTTCGAGCGTCACCGCCGTCCGGTTCTCACCCGTGACGAACGCGGCGCTGACGGTCTCTTCGACCTTCGTCGTCCGATGTTCGCCCCCGTTTCCAGGCTCCTGCCCGAGCCCGATGCCCCCGGTACACCCGGCCAGCACGACGAGACAGACGACCAACAGGGTCGCGCTCACACGCATGCGCCTGAAAACGGGAGCAACTGACAAAAATACGTGGTGCGATTCGACTGGCCGTCCCCCGTTCACAATTGCCGAAAACGAAAATCGCTTCGTCTCTCCGCCTTACTCCTGGGTAACGTCCTTCTGGACCGTCTCCTCGCCGATGAAACGGGGACGTTTTTCGAGCGCGAGGAAGTTGTTCACGTCCTCGCGGGCCTCCTTCGCTTTTCCCTTCTCGGGGTCGTAGTCGCGGCTGCCCTCGCTGCCGAGGGCGTCGTGGAGCGCGTCCAGGTCCTCGAAGTACAACTCCGCGATGCCGTCGAACTCGGCGTTCTCGGGGTCCGTTGGGAGGACGGTGTCGTACTTGACGACGCCTTCGATTTCGCGGGCGATGGGCGTGTGGTTGTTCTGCCAGTGGTCCACGAACTCCTCGTGGCTCATGCCGTCCTTGCGGACGAGGAACGCGCTGTGTTTGTACAGGCCGTCGGTGTCGCCGTTCACGTCGTCCTTTTGGGTGACGACCTCACCGATGAAGCGGGGACGCTCTTCGAGCGTGAGGAAGTTATCGACATCCTCACGCGCCTCTTTCGCTTTGCCCTTCTCGGGGTCGTAATCGCGGCTTCCTTCGCTGCCCAGGGCGTCGTGGAGCGCGTCCAAATCTTCGAAGTACAGTTCGGCGAGTCCGTCGAACTCCGCGGCGTCGGGTGTTACCGGGAGGACGGTGCTGTACTTGACGACGCCCTCGATATCACGTGCGATCTTCGTGTGATTGTTCTGCCAGTACTCCACGAACTCCTCGTGGCTCATATCGTCCTTTCGAACCAGCAGGGCAACGTGTTTGTACATTTCATTCGAGAACACAATCCGTGGTATGATAAAGCACTCGAAGCCGACCCCGTCCCCTTTTTTCGAACGTGAATTCGTTCCGAGCAACTCCTCCGTTAACACCACTATTTCCGGTGTTACACTACCGTTTCCGATGTTTGTGAGTGGGTTTCGCAGCGGCGAAAAGGTCACCCGATATGGCAGTGCGTTCCCCGAGCACCGACGGGTAAGTCACCTACTTTCAATACAAACCTCGGAGTAACGAGTATCATGGGGTTCTATCAACGCGATTTCATGGAAGGGACGCGCGGAACGATGGGCGTCGATTGGGAGGAACGGATCGATATGAAACGGATGCGCGAGGAGCGAAAGGAACGCGCTCTCGAACGAATGCGCGAGGCGGGACTGGGGAGCATGCTCCTCATCAACGACCCGAACGTCCGCTACGTGACGGGACTCGCCATGACCGGCGGGTCGGGTGCCGACCACTACACTCTGCTCACCGAGGACGGCGACATCATCCACTGGGATACGGCGGATCACGCGAGCAACCAGAAGTTCAACTGCCCGTGGATTTCGGACATCCGCTACGCCTGCCCCGGACTCGGAAACGTCCCGCGAGCGTCCGGCCGGGATTCGGCCCGAAACTGGTTGAAGGACAAGATGGCCGGACTCGTCTACGAGGCGATGGAGGAGTACGGCGTCGCCAAGGAACCGATGGGCATCGACATCGGCAACGCTCCGCTCATTTCGAAGTTCGAGGACCGTGGCGTGGACGTGCGTACCGACGACTGTGCCAAGGTGATGGAGGACGCCCGGAAGGTCAAGACGCGCGACGAAATCGAGTGTCTGCGAATGGTCGCCGCGCTCTGTGAGGCCGGATTCCAGCGCATCACGGAAACCGCGAAAC
>NZ_JBAWAC010000263.1:0-1776 GCF_049589095.1 Haladaptatus sp.
CCCATCTTCCGCGCCGAGGAACACAACACGCCCCGACACCTGAACGAGGCGACCAGCATCGACTTCGAGAGCGCCTTCTACGACCACCACGAGGCGATGGACGCCTGTGAAGCGGTCGTCAAGGCCGCCTACGAGGGCGTCGCCGAGAACTGCGAGGACGAACTCGACGCGCTCGACATCGAGTTCGAAATCCCCGAGGGCGAGTTCCCGCGACTCACCTACGAGGAGGCCATCGAGCGAATCAACGCCACGGGCGCGCTAGACGAGATGCTCGTCTGGGGCGACGACCTCCCGACCGAGGGCGAGAAGGCGCTCGGCGAGGACGTCGGCAGCCACTACTTCATCACCGACTGGCCCAGCGAGATCAAGCCGTTCTACATCATGGACCAGGACGAGGACGACGAGCTCTCGACCGGTTTCGACATGATGCACCCGCGCATGGAACTGGTTTCGGGTGGGCAGCGTGAACACCGCTACGACCGCCTCGTCGAAGGGTTCGAACAGCAGGGCCTCGACCCCGAAGCGTTCGACTACTACACGAAGATGTTCAAATACGGCATGCCCCCGCACGCCGGGTGGGGCCTCGGCGGCGAGCGCCTCGTCATGACCATGCTCGATCTGGACAACATTCGTGAGGCCGTTCTCTTCCCGCGAGATCGCCACCGTCTGAGCCCATAGGCGAAGACGGTGCGAGATCGAACGGATTTTCTTCGTTTTTCGTTGCGAGAATAGAGCGACCGTCGTCGTTTGCTGGGGGAACGAATTTGGTGTTGTGATTTCAGTCAGTACGAAGAAGGCCCGACCGCGTCGATAATTGAATAGATGGACAGCTGATCAACTATCTGTCGCTCGAAATCGAGTCCACGAAACCAAAAACCAGCCAGTCGTGGCGTAACTCGAACCCGTGTCGTTTAGGTGCGTACCACGACGAGTACCGGTCATGATCGGCTTCATCGGCGGAAGCGGAATTTACGACGCACTGCCCCTCGAAAACACGCGGGAAGAGGAAGTGACGACCCCCTTTGGCGAACCGAGCGCACCGGTCACCATCGGCGAAATCGCCGGGAAGGAAGTCGCGTTCCTGCCGCGACACGGTCCGAAACACCAGAAGACGCCGACGGAAGCGCCGTACCGGGCGAACATCTACGCGCTGAAGGAGTTGGGCGTGGAGCGGATCCTGGCGAGCAACGCCGTCGGGAGCCTCCGCGAGGAACTGCCGCCCCAGACGCTCGTGATTCCTGATCAGATCTTCGACCGCACGAAACACCGAGCGCCGACGTTCTTCGGTGACGGCATGGTCGTCCACATGCCCTTCGCCGACCCGTACTGCCCGCACATGGTCTCGCACCTCTCGGACGCGAGCGCCGAGGCGACGGACGCGGATCACCACTCCGGCGGCACGTACGTCTGCATCGAAGGCCCGCAGTACTCGACGCGCGCCGAGAGCGAGTTCTACCGCGCACAGGGCTTCGAGATCATCGGCATGACGGCGATTCCGGAGGCGAAACTCGCCCGTGAGGCCGAGATGTGCTACGCGACGGTGGCGGGCGTCACGGACTACGACGTGTGGAAGGAGGACAGCGAAGTCACGCTGGAGGAAGTGCTCGACAACGCCGCGAAGAACGAGGACGCCATCAAGGAGGTCGTCGAACACGCGATCCGGTCGATGCCGGACGAGCGCGAGTGTGACTGTGGCCACGCCCTCGAAGGCACAGTCAACACCCCGACGGAAGCGATTCCGGAAGAAACGCGGGAAGAAGTCGATCTGCTCGCGGG
>NZ_JBAWAC010000264.1:0-2642 GCF_049589095.1 Haladaptatus sp.
CAGGATATGAGCGCTCGGCTCGGGATTTTCGGCGAACCGTTGATGTCGTTCGTCCGTGAGAAAATCGGGGGAACCGGCGCGACGGTACTGGCTGTTCTCCTCTCCGTCGGTTGTGTCGCGTGGACGCTCGAACTCACCGCCGCGGTCGGCAAGGCCGTCTCGATACTGCTCGGCGGTGCCATCGGCTGGCAACCGCTCGCGCTGGTGACCGGGGTGCTCGCCATCCTCGTTGGCGTGATGAACTACGACGGTATCGAGCGGATCATGACCGCGATGATGCTCATCCTGCTCGTGGTCTACATGGCCGTTGCGGGCGTGAGCACCCCGTCCGTGACCCATATCGTGGGCGGGTTCATCCCGAAGATTCCGGCCGTCGGCGCGCTGACGCTCGCCGCGTCCATCATCGGGACCACCGCCCTGTGGCCGAACTTCTTCCTCGAATCGAACCTCGTCTCGGAGAAGGGTTGGGTCAGCAAAGACGACGTCCCGGACATGCGCCGCGACCTCGGCATCGGCTACGTCGTCGGCGGATTGACGACGGCGGCCATCGTCGTCGTGGCAGCCGCCGTGTTGCGCCCCGCGGGATACACCCAACTCGACACGTTCATCACGCCCGGCAAGGCGCTGGCGGGCGTGTTCGGCAAGTGGGCGATGTACGTCTTCCTCATCGGGACCGTCGCCGCCGCGTTCAACAGCATCATTCCGATAATGTGGACTCCGGCGTACCTCCTGCAGAACGCGCGGGGCAAGGTCGCCGACAGCGCGAGCCGTGAGTTCAAGATCATCTACGCCGTCGGCGTCGGTCTCGGCAGTCTCTCGCCGCTCGTCCACCAGTTCGCGGGCCTGAGCATCATCGACATGATACTCCTGTTTCCGGCGTACAACGCCATCGTCGGCCTGCCGATTACGGCCCTCGTGCTGTTTTGGGCGGTCAACGACCGGAAGACGATGGGCGAACACAAGAACAGCATCGCGATGACCGGACTGAACGTCCTACTCGTCCTCCTGTCGGTCTACCTCGCCGTGACCTCGCTCCCTGGCTTCATCGACGCGCTGACCTCCGGAGGGCTCTGATTCCCGACGGATGCTCCCTGAACCGACGACGTTGACGATTCTCGTCGTCATCGCGTTCCTCTCGGGTGTCGGCATCACCGCCGTCGGCCCCGGCGGAATCTTCATCACGGTTGCCCTGTTCGCGCTCACGGACGTCTCGTCGTCCGTCGTCGCCGGGACGGCGATGACGACGTTCGTGTTCACGGGTCTCCTCGGAACGTTCACGTACGTCCGTTCCGGCGAACTCCGGTCGCGTTCGGGCCGACGACTCGCGGTTCTCGTGACGGTTCCGAGCATCGTCGGTGCTGTCCTCGGGGCGTTCGCCAACACGATTCTCGCCGCCGGTTCGTTCGGCACCATGCTGACGGCGTTCACCGCCCTCGTCGGCGTCACCATCGTCTATCGGGAGCGGCGCGGCCTCGGGTCGAAGTGGTCGTTCGACCACGATTCGACGGTCGGCATCGCGGTATTCGGTGGTATCGGCCTCAGTATCGGCGTTGTGGGTGGATTGCTCGGCGTCGGCGGTCCGGTCATCGCCGTCCCTGTCCTCATCGTGCTGGGCGTCTCGATGCTCGACGCGCTGGCGGCCGCACAGGTCCAGTCGGTGTTCCTCTCCGCGTTCGCGGCGATGACCTACCTGACGCAGGGTGCCGTGTCAATTCCACTGGCCGTCGCGGTCGGCGTCCCCGAACTCCTCGGCGTCGTCGTCGGGTGGCGGGTCGCCCACCGCGTCGAACCGTCCCGACTCAAACTCGCGCTCGGTGCGTCGCTCGTCGCCACCGGATTCGCGCTCGCGCTGTTCTGATCTCCCCCTCTTCCCGACTTATCGTCGATAACTCACGGCGATTCCCTCGCCCAGTGGAATCGCGCTCGTCTCGAAGTCGGGGTCGTCGCGCACCGCCAGCAGATACTCCGCGATGCCGCGGGTGTTCTCGTTCATCTCCGGGTTTCCACCTTCGATGGCGTCGAGAATCGCGTCGAAGTCCTGCCCCCCGGCGATCATCGCGTTATCGGCGATGACGACGCCCCCGGGTGCGACTTTCCCTCGAATCGACTCCCACGCTTCGGGATAGCCGTCCTTGTTGTGGTCGATGAGCACCACGTCGAACGGGCCGTCGTGATGATCGACGATTTCGTTCGCGTCGCCGTTCTCGAAGGTGGCGCGGTCGGCAAACCCGCCCGCTTCGAGGTACTCCCGTGCTTCGTCGAGTTCGTCCGCATCGTACTCCGTGAGGACGATTTCTCCGTCCTCCGGCAGCGCCTCGGCGAACCAGTAGGCCGAGTAGCCGAAACCAGACCCGAACTCGAAGATCCGCTCGGCGTCCACCGCGTACGCGAGCAACCGCAGAAACTGCCCGACTTCCCGACCGACGGTCGGGAAGTCCTCGCCGCGCTCCTCCATCGCTTGTAGGGTTTCGTCCGGTTCGGCGACCGCGGCACGTACGAAGCGTTTCGTCTCGTCCGGAAGGATTTCCGTCATACGACGGCTTACACGTGGAAGGACGATAATTCTCGTGGGCGCGTGTTTCGAATTTTCACAGGTTCGAATGGCCGGTTTCACAGGTGCGAATCGTCGGATTCACTGGCAC
>NZ_JBAWAC010000265.1:0-4934 GCF_049589095.1 Haladaptatus sp.
GGTTCGGTCAGCACTACCAGCCCGCGATCACGATGTATCACCCCGCTCGCTCGTCTCTCACGTCCCTCCTGAAAAAGCACTTCCGACTGGGTCGTGGCCGGGCACAGATGCAACGCTATCACCCGAGCCGCGTCAAGAAGCCGAGCGTTCTCAACCCGCGAAACTATCTCCCCCCACATCCGATTCGATTCTACAAGAGCGTGACAGAGGTGGCGACACTGACGTGGACCGAAGTTATCCTCCTGTTTTTCATCGCCTATATGAAGCGGCTCACCTCGACTGCGGGCTGGGCCTACGAACACTTCGGCGAGGGCGACTGACCCCGCCCGCGTTCAGAAGCGACTTACACCCCCCGAGACGACTATCCGTATGCGACAGTTCATCGTTCTCGGTCACGACGCCCCGACGACGCCCGACTTCTCGCTGGACGACTTGGCGGGCGCAGCAGGGCGACTCGACGCCCTCTGTCGGTGTGTCAACAGCGCGTTTTTCCTCTCGCACGACTTTCGAAGCGACGTTCGATGCTTCCTCGTCCTCCAGGACGAACTGACGATCCGGTTCGAAGGGAGCGAACTCCGTCGACTCAATCCCGACGAGCGAAGCACGGCGGCGCTCGTCCGCAAAGCGCTGGAGGCGAAGGGGGAAGCAATCGGCCACATGGAAGCCGAGAGCACGCCCGGCGTGTTCATCTCGAAGCGCGACTTCGAAACCATCCTCTCCGAGGCGAGTCGGAATTCCACCGTGGTCGAACTCCACGAAGAGGGAACGCCCGTCGTCGACCTCGAACCGCCGGAGAACCCGCTGTTCGTGCTCTCTGATCACGGCAACTTCACGGACGAGGAGGCGGAACTGCTGGCCGACGAGTCCGACGAACGGGTTCGACTCGGCCCGGAACTCCTCCACGGGGATCACGCGATGACGGTCGCACACAACTATCTCGACACGCGGGGGTACACGGAGTACTGACCATGCGGGTCAGCGTCATCGGCGGTGGAACCGTCACCGAGACGGAAGCGGAACTGGCGGCGGCGGTCGGCCGATTGCTCGCCGAACGAGGCCATACCGTCGTCTGTGGCGGTCTCGGCGGCGTCATGGAGGCCGCCTGCCGCGGCGCGCAGGTTGCGGATGGACGGACGGTCGGTATCCTGCCGGGAACCGACCGTGACGCGGCGAATCCGTACGTCGACGTGGCCATCGCGACCGGACTGGGTCACGGACGGAACCCTCTCGTCGTGATGAACGGCGATGCGGTCATCGCCATCGACGGCGGGTCGGGGACGCTCTCGGAACTCGGTTTCGCGGGCGTGTTCGAACGGCCGACCGCCGGGTTGACGACCCACGACGTGCCGAACGTTCACCCGGTCGACACCCCCACGGAGGCAGTCGAATATGTCGAGGACGAAGCAGCGGAGATATCCTGACTTCGGAAGCGTTAAAGGTACCCCTCGCCATCTTCAGAATGCGGGCCGGTGGGGTAGCCTGGTATCCTTCGGCCTTCGGGTGGCCGTAACCGCGATTCGAATTCGCGCCGGCCCACTACCTTTCCCGCATTCTCAAAACGACGAGCGACAGCGAGGCGTTTCGAATTGCTTGGCGGCGCATTTCTACCTCACACTCAACACCGACGAGTGAAGCGGTTCGACCCACCGAGTCACCACCGTTATCCCCCCTCCCATTCCTAGCTCCATCAACATGACCGAGGGAGTCGATTTCGACGTCGCAAGTGCAGAGGAAATCGCGGGACGGCGGGACGAAGTCGTCGCCGCGGTCACGGACCACGCGGGCACGGTCGCGCGCGAACTCGCATTGCTTCAGGGAGGTGACTACGGCCAAGAGACGTTCAAGACGAACGCCGGGAAGTGGACGCTGAAGTACGAAGCGGGCGCGGTCCAGTACCTTCGGTTCAAAGGGAAAGCGGGCGGCGAAACCTACGTCGTCTCGTCCCAGCAACCACCAGACCCGGACGAACTCGCCACGGCGATGCGGGACTACGACGCGTTCGTCCGGGCGTACAACGAATTCGTTCGATCGAAGGAAGGCGTGCTGGACGACGTGGAAACCGACTTTCCCGCGGTCGAATCCACCGACACGGTCGTCTCCGAACGGGACCGCGTCGTCGGACGGATTCGGGAAGTTACGGACGTGATGGCCGGTGAACTCCACCGCTACAACGGGGTGGACTACGGGACGTTCACGGCCCGCGTCAACGGCAAGCGCTGGGAGTTGAAGCGCGAGGAGAGCAGAGCGTCGTACCTCCGCGTCGGCGGTCAGGGCGGCACGTATCTCGTCTCGCAGTACGAACCGCCCTCCGCGCCGGACGTGCGTGAACTGGCCGACGATTTCCGTGATTTCGTCGCGGCGTTCAACGAGCACGTGGACGAGTTGGAAGCCGACCTCGGGCACGTTTCTCTGTAACCCGTTTTACACCGCTTCCCCAAGGAACAAAACTCCCCGCGACGACTCTCCGGCATGGATTCCGAAACCGTCGCGATCGTCACCGCCGCCGGGCGGGGTATCGGCAAAGCGTGCGCACGAAAGCTTGCGGACGATGGCTACACGCCCGTTCTCCTCTCGAAATCCGGTGCGGCGGTCGATGTGGCCGAGGACCTCGGCGGCGTCGGATTCGAGGGCTCGGTGACCGATCCGGACGACCTCGATGCGCTGGTCGAGGCCGCAACGGAGCGCTACGGTCGTATCGACGCGCTCGTGAACAACACGGGCCATCCGGCGACCGGTGACCTCCTCGATATCTCGGACGAGGAGTGGCACGACGGGGTGGACCTCGTCCTCCTGAACGCGGTTCGAACCGCGCGGCTCGTCACGCCGGTCATGCGCGAGGAGGGCGGCGGTGCGATCGTGAACATCTCGACCTTTTCGGCGTTCGAACCGAGCACCGAGTTTCCGGTCTCCTCGGTGCTCCGCGCCGCGCTCGGGAGTTTCACGAAGCTCTACGCGGACCGCTTCGCCAGCGACGACATCCGCATGAACGCCGTGCTTCCGGGCTTCGTGGACAGCTACGAGGTTGACGACGAGACGCGAGCGAAAATTCCGATGGGGCGACCCGCGAAGACCGAAGAGATCGCGGATACCGTCGCGTATCTGGTCTCTCCAGCGGCGAGCTACGTCACCGGGCAGAACGTCCGTGTCGATGGCGGACTGACGGAATCGATCTGAATCAGCGTCCGGAGTAGACTGCCTTCGACCAGTTCTTCCCCGTCGATAAGACGAATACCGGTTCTTTGGAGCGACGACTCACTCGGTGTCGTTCCCGCCGCTCGTTCCGCCTCCGCTCGCCGTTCCTTCTCCACTCCCCGTTCCGCTTCCACCTACCGTTCCGCCTCCGGTGTCCGGCACGTCAGGTGAGTCGCTCGGCGTGCTCTCCGCCGGTGTACTCGACTCCCGTGACGTACTGGCCTCCCCGGCGGTCTCCCGTTGTCGAGATGTCGTCGGCTTGGCAGTATCCTGCCGCGTCGTCCCTCGCTTCGTTTGGGTTTTTGTTTCGGTCGTCGTCCCCGTTGTCGTCGTCTCCGTCTCCGTTGTCGTCGCCTCCCGTTCGAGTTTCCGATTACACGCCTTCGTGTTCGGGTTTCGCTTCGATATCGTCGCCTTCCCGCCCCCCAGCTCGTAGGCAGTGATGTTCACGACGACGAATCCCGACTCGCCGACGTCACCGACGTTCGAACGGTCGATCTGCGTTCGACCGCTTACCGGTCCGATTTCGTTGTACGACGTGGCGATCCCCGACGAGTCGTACCACGAACTGTTGATGGTCACTCGCTCGAACTTCCCAGTCACCACTGCCTTCTCACAGCCGAGGAACTCGATGTGTCCCGCCTTTTTGTCCGACTTCTCGTTCGTTTTCCGTTCGCTCTCGTCGTTCGATTCCCGTTTACTCTTCTCACCCGATTCGTTGCCGGTCCGCGACCGGTGTCCCTTCACTTTCCGACACCACGGCCCGGCGTACGGATTGTCCGCCGTGAACTTCGCGGGTAGTCCCGGATATTCTAACTTTCGCGTGTCGAGACTCACCGAGTCGATGGCGAACGGATACGGGTCGTGTGCCGCCGCCGGATGAAGGATGGTCGTTCCGCTGATCGGCCCCGGAAACAACACGTTCGTCCCGAGGCCCGTCTCGTCCCAGAAACTCGTGTTCATTTCGACGCCCCGGAAGGACCCTTTCACTCGCGCCGTGTTGCAGTCGAGAAACTCTATGGGCGTGTTCGCGGCGGGTGCATCGCCGAGTTCGTCCGGACGGACCCGATGACCGTTGAGATAGATCTTGACCTCGTTCCGCCGCTTGGCCGACAGCGAAACCCGAAATCGAGTGATTCGTCCGGTAAATCGATAGGCGTCCCCGCCCCCGGCTATCGCGCCGCTCGCGTGTTGCCCCCGGTTCGAAATACGGTCTTCCCCGTCGATGGTGACGAACCGGTCTGCGATGGGTGCGCCATCGCCGCTTCCACTCTTCCGGAGACGACCGCTCACCGAGAATTCGTATTCGATGACCGCTTTCGGACTTCCGCCAAAAATGACTAGGTGATTGATGGTTTTCCCACTCGTCGCATTCGCTCCCTCCGCTTTCGTCGATCGCGTCGTATCGACCATTCCCGACACCCCGACCACACTGGCCGACGCTGCAAGTACTCCTCGTCGGCTGATCCACTTCGTGTTCATGAATCCCGGATAAAATCCGACGTCATCACGAATAAAGCACGGTAACCGTTCTGTCGGTAGTTCGGCGGCAACGGTAGCCTACCGGCCTGACGGTCGACTGTCGAACGCTATCGTTCGCTTCGGCGGCGTCCGAAAGACCGGTGTGTCTTTGTTCCCGCCCGAGACAGACTGCATATGGCATCCGACAAGGACCCACTCGCGTGGGAGACGGTCGATTCAGACGTTGCCTACCACTGTCCGGGGTTCGACGTTCGAAACGA
>NZ_JBAWAC010000266.1:0-2495 GCF_049589095.1 Haladaptatus sp.
CATTCGGGATGCCGCACCGAGAATCGTCGCGGCCGCGATTTTGCTCGTCTCGTTCGTCGGCGCGGGAGCGCTGATGACCCAACAGGTCCACACCGAAAACACGGCGAACAGGGAGGTACAGAAGATACTGGAATCGAAGCAGTACGAGCAACTCGAACTCGTGGAGGTGAACGTCGAGTTCGACGACATGGGCCTCGTCGACGACAAACAGCACGTGACGGTGCTCGTGACCAAGCCGTCCGGAAAGCGGTATCCCGGGCTGGCGAAGAAGCTCGCCGGGAAGATATCCGCCCAACTCGACGGGAGGACGATAGTCGAACTGCAGTTCACCGAGAGCCAGCAGTCGGTGGCGAGAACGTGACGCCGTGGTCGGCCGTGATCCGGTAGGCGGCCGTGCCCCAGATGTAATCCTCGACGGGCCACCACGTCCGGGCGTTGTTGAGACTTGCGACGAGGACGCCGTCGTCCGGCCGTTGGAGGTCGGGATGAAAACTAACGCTCCCGCTGTCGCCGTCCGTGAACGAGGACCGTGACCCCCATTTCAGTTGTCCGTGTTTGCAGACGGTTCCGTACGCGCAGGTCATCCCGTCTACGGCTTGAATCCGACCCGACGAGTAACCGGAAACGGCGGCGACCTTCTGCAGTTTCGACCGACGTGCTTTGAGGTGGGCGAGTCCCACGCGCGTGAACTGCCCCATGACCGCGGATGGTGAAACGCCGTGGATGGCGCTCGTCGGAAGCGCGTCGTTCACCGGGTCGATGCGAACGAAGTCGTCCAACGCGTAGCCGCGTCCCACTTTGCCGACCTTTCGCCATCCGGTGCGTCCCTTGACGTAGAACGGTTCGCCGCGGTGTTGTTCGTCGTCGTCCCCGTAGAGATGGTTCGAAGTCGCGAAAAACGGCGCTCCGTCGTCGTACATCGCCGGACAAAGCGTTGCGGCGGCGTGCTTGCTCCCGCACTCGACGCTTCCGGGCACGCGATCGTCGTCGAACGAAGCGTCGTACGTCCGGCTTTTTTCGGTCGTATCGGCGGCTTCGACGTGATTCACTTCGACGGCGACGTCGCCGATTCGTTCGGGGACGGAACCCGTCGCCTCGTCGTCGGTCACGTCCACGGCGAGGGCGGCGTTTCGTCCGCCGAACTCGCCCGGAACGACGGCGCTACCGACGATTCCGTGACGAGAAAGCAAGTCGTGGCGCTCGTGTGCGTCGAACGCGGCGCGGAGGTCGGCGAACCAATCCGCCGGAACCGTCGTCGTCAGCGGTTCGGAATCGGACCCCCGACCGTACACGAGCGGCACTTCGTCGCGTCCGGCCGCCCGCACGTCGCCGGGCGTGAGCAGGGCGGCCATCGAGCCGAACCCTGCACCCGCGAGTGTCGTGACGAACCGTCGCCGCCCCATCGTCCCCAGTCGTCTCCGTGGCAGCGAGCGCGTTGCTGGTCGCTGTCCGATGTCGTCGTGGTTCCCCATCGTGTCGTTTCCCCGTTCCCGAACTCGGGTACGACGGGGGAGTACTTGAAGCTGAACCGTCAGGTTCCCCGTTCGAGCGGATGAATTATCGGTACGACGACAGTGCAGTTTTAGGGGTGCCAAAAAATGAGAACATTTACGTACCTTTAGGCGAGCCTAAAATATGGGTATGGTAGCAGACGACCCTAAGACCACGAGCCGTCGACGATATCTGTTCGGTTGTGGCGTCGGCGGAGCGACGATCATGGCTGGCTGTCTCGGCGGCGACGACAGTTCAGGAGCAGGAACGGACACGACGAACACTAGCGAGACGACGGGCTCGAAATCGGACGGGACGAGCACGGAAACGACCGAGACGGAAGCGTCGGAGTCGGGTCCGTACTCGGTATCGATGGAACCGGTCGGGTCGGTGAAGTTCGATTCCGTCCCGAAGAGTTGGGTCGCCAACAACGGCAGTTGGGCCGACATGGGCATCGCGCTCGGCCTCGAACCGCCGAAAGCGGTCTGGTTGACGAGTCGGTACCACACGCAGTACTACGACGAAATTCCCGGCGTCTCGGTGGACAAGAGCGGGATGAAGAACCTATACCAGGACGGCGTCAACAAGGAGCTGTTCTACCAACTGGACGGCGACGTACACGTCATCGACCCGAACTTCCTGATGAACCGATTCAAAGGATGGTCCCAGTCGGACGTCGACGAAGTCGAAAAGAACATCGGGCCGTTCTTCGGCAACAGCATCTTCTCGACCGGATACAAGTGGCACAAGGACTACAAATACTACAACCTCTACGAGGCGTTCGAAAAACTCGCCAAGGTGTTCAAGCGCACCGACCGGTACGAGGCGTTCAAGTCCCTACACGCAGACTTCCAGTCGAACCTCGAATCGGTCATCCCGTCGAAGAAGTCGAAACGGCCGTCGGTCGCTATCATGTGGGCGAACGGGAACAAGCCCGAGTCGTTCTCGCCGTACCTCATCTCGGAGGGGACGAGCTTCAAACAGTGGCGCGACCTGAAGGTCCA
>NZ_JBAWAC010000267.1:0-7908 GCF_049589095.1 Haladaptatus sp.
GAGCAGGACGACCCGGCCGATGCCGACATCGCCCTCTTCCCGGCGAAAGAAGCGAGCGAAGACGATGCTGCACGAGCACTGGCTATCGGAACGCCAGTCGCCTTCGTCGGAGACGGCGCTCCGTTGCAGTCACAGCGGACCTGCACAGCGACGGGAAAGCGGTACGGAATCCCCGGTGACGGGTGGGGAAGTGGCGAACTCATCTCGGCCATCGTTCCCGCGGACGGGAGACTCGACACCCAACGGTTCATGAACATCGAACTCCCCGACGATGTACCGTGGGCGGTCAACGAGATACTGACCGGCCATCCCCCTGATTCCGACGTTTCGGTAAACGGCATTTCACACGCCGATTCGGCAACCGAGTTGGGAAGGACACGGATCAGAGGACGAACTCAGGTCGGCGCGTTCGACCGGTAGAATCGTGCTACCGCCGTTCTCGATGGCTCGCCGACGCACGCCGTCGTGGACACCGTGGCGACCATCGAGTCGGGAAGGGAAGTCGCAGGACACAACATCGAAGCGGGCTACCACGCCGACCGAGTCAAGGTCGTGTCCGAATTCGACGAGGAACTCGAATCGACGGTACCGGACACAGAGGAAACCGATTCGCTCACCATCAGCGAGACAGAGCGACCGAAAAGGGGGTCGGTAACGCATAGCTTCGAGCCGAGGACCGACGACGCCCGGAAGTCGTTCACCGTCGCCACCCGGTCACGAATCCACCTCGGTTCGTTCTCGTACCCCTTCGACGTCCTCCAGAACGTCCGTTTCAACTGGCGCAAACCGGGACTGTTCCACGACGAAACGTGGACACAGCACACGCCCGGACGGTCGCTGTGGGACCGGGGAAAATAGACCGTCGAAAACGGCGTGACCGTCCCTTATTCCTCTCGCTCGCCGACCTTCACCAACTGCTTGCCGATGTTCTCGCCCTCGAAGAGGCCGAGGAAGGCGTCGGGGGCGTTCTCCAAGCCTTCGGTGACCGTCTCGCGGTACTCGATCTTACCTTCGGAGATCCACTGCCCGAGTTGTTTCGCGCCCTCCGCAAAGCGCGGCGCGAAGTCGCCGACGAGGAGGCCCTCGACGGTCGCACGCGTCTCGATGAGTTTGCCGAGTTTGCGCGGGCCGGTCGGCATGGAGGTGGCGTTGTACAACGCGATCTGGCCGCAGACGGCAACGCGTGCATCGACGTTGAGTCGGGCGAAGACGGAATCCGTGATCTCGCCGCCGACGTTGTCGAAGTAGCGATCCACACCTTCTGGAGCGGCCTCGTCCAGCGCTTCGCCGTAGTCGTCCACGTCCTTGTAGTTGATTCCCACGTCGAAGCCGAGGTCGTCTTCGAGGAAGGAGACCTTCTCGTCGGACCCGGCGAAACCGACGACCTTCGCGCCGGTGAGTTTGGAGATTTGGCCGACGACGGAACCGACCGCTCCGGCCGCACCGGTCACGACGACCGTATCGCCCGCTCTGGGTTGGAGCACTTCTCGGGTCCCGAAGTAACCCGTCAGACCGGGCATGCCGAGGACGCCGAGCGAAGTGGAGATGGGTGCGAGGTCGGGATTGACCTGCTGGAGTTCCGGCCCGAGGGCGGTGACGTAGTCGGCCCATTCGAGGTTGCCGGTGACGATGTCGCCCGCCTCGAATTCCGTGCCGTTGGATTCGACGACTTCGCCGACGACGCCGCCCTCCAGTGGCTCGCCGACGTCCCACGGTTCGGCGTAGGACTCCCCGGCGTCCATCCGGCCACGCATGTAGGGGTCCACGGAGAGATACAGCGTCCGGACGAGCGCCTCGCCGGGGCCGGGTTCCGGTACGTCCTCTTCGACCAGTTCGAACGTGTCGTCGTCGGGCATTCCCGTCGGTCGCTGCGACAGCAAGAATTTTCGATTCGTCGCCATACAGGAGAATACAAGATACATGGATAAGGGGCCTGTGGCGGAAGCCGCCCTTGCCGGTATGCGGGTAATGCTCAAACCAAATACGGCTCGGCGTTTCATACGGGTGACTAAACACGGATGATCGAACGTACGGAGGTGTGAAACGACGGTTTTACAGGGAGAGGAGGAGCGAGACGATCATAACGACGACGCCGAACGAGATGTGGCCGACCATCGCCGATTCGAGGCTCTCGCCCCAGTAGAGCCACCCCAAGCCGACGCCGATGACCGCGTTAACGAGAACGATCTGCACGAGAAGGGCGGGGGCCACCGACGAGAACGCGACCATTGCGAGGAGATGGCCCAGACCGAACACCAGCGCCGTAATGCCGATCGCCGTCCACATGACGCGGGACGATGGCCGTTTTCCGCCTGCGAGCTTCCAGCACCCCCACACGACGAGCGTCATGAACCCATACCGGAGGAACAGTTCCTCCGTGATCCCGCCGTAGAGGAACCGGTTAGAAACGGTTTCCAGGACCGAGAAGACGGTCGGGTCACTCATCGGTCTCACGACGAGGGGCGAGAGACCGGGTACGAGGACCGTGAACAGCCCGTCGAGGGCGATAGCGACGACGGCGACACCGACACCGACGCCGACAGCGGCGGGGAGTTCCTCGCCGAACAGAACCGGCGGTTGAGTTCTCCCGACGATTCGGTAGAGAACGTGCGATTTGAGCCTCGTGCGCGGTGCGAGAGCCGTCCCGACGAGGCAGGCGAGTGCGAGCAGCAGGAGGGGCTGGGTGACGATGAGGAGGAACAGGGCGGGGGTCGATGCTCCCGCGAACTGTGGGAGGGAACGCAGTGACCCGAGCAACGACACGCCGACGACGACGACGCCGGGCAGTCCGAGTACGAACATCGTCACGACCCCTTTGACGAACGAACTCTGCCGCGCCCGTTTCGCTGTCGAGGGGGTTTGCATACCGGCCGCCGCGCACCCGAGTGGCAAAAAAGATTCGAGTGACGACGGACAGACTCGGTAGGCTGAGATATCGAATATCAGTCATTCGTGGGCGAAAAGGGATGCCCGATGCGGGTTCGTGACTCCGTCGAACCACGGATTTATAGCTCGATGCGACTACGTCGAACCATGAGCGGCCTCTCGCTTGACGCGACACAACTCGACCGCTACTCCCGGCACATCATCATGGACGAGGTTGGGTCGGAGGGGCAACAGGCGCTCCTCGACGCACGGGTTCTGGTGATCGGTGCTGGGGGTCTCGGCGCACCGGCCATCGAATATCTCGCGGCGGCCGGTGTCGGCACCATCGGCATCGCGGACGACGACGCCGTGGAACGGAGCAACCTCCAGCGACAGGTGATCCACGGGGACGACGACGTCGGTCGTCCGAAAGTCGAGAGCGCGGCCGACTTCGTGCGCGGTCTGAACCCCGACATCGCCGTCGAAACGCACGAGGTTCGCGTCGACCCCGACAACGCCCCCGCGCTCGTCGCGGAGTACGACTTCGTCGTGGACGCCAGCGACAACTTTCGGACGCGCTACCTCGTCAACGACGTGTGCACCCTCACGGATACCCCGTTCTCCCACGGCGCGATTTACAAGTTCGAGGGACAGGTGACGACGTTCACGACTGACGGGCCGTGTTATCGTTGTCTCTTCCCGGAAGCCCCCCCGGAAGACGCGGTCGCCGACTGTGCGACGACGGGCGTCCTCGGCGTCCTCCCCGGAACGGTCGGCTGTATTCAGGCGACCGAGACGGTGAAAGCCATCACGGGTATCGGCGAACTCCTCGACGGCCGGATGCTGTTTTACGACGCGATGGACATGAGTTTCGAGGAGGTCGAGTTCCGACGAAACCCGGATTGCCCGGTCTGCGGCGACGACCCAATCGACTCCATCGACGAGGTCGAGTACACCGAATCGTCGTGTGAAATGCGAGAGAACTGACATCATCTTCTTGAGTGCTAAACACCGTCAAGCACGTTCTAATGCCATGAGAACCGCAATATGAGTTTATCTCCTCTGCGGTAGTCTCTACATTCGAAGGTAACTACAATGGCAACTAAGCAATTCAACACCGGAGTAAACACGTTCGAGAGCAAGATCGGCGGCCTGACCGTTCGCGGGCAGGCACACAGCCTGAGTGCCTGGTTCGTGTTGGCGCTCCGTCTCATGGTGGGGTACGCGTTCCTCGCCGCTGGCTGGGCGAAACTCACGGCGGCGGAATCGTTCAGCGCGGCAGGGTATCTGACGAACGGGGTTCCGAAGGCCAGTCCCATGCTCGGCATGTTCCACTGGATGGGCACCACGCCGTGGTTCGTGGACATCGTGAACGTCGCGGTGCCGTGGGGTGAACTGTTCATCGGTCTCGCCCTCATCATCGGCGCGTTCGTCCGCCTCGCGGCGTTCTTCGGCGCGTTCATGATGCTGATGTTCTACTTCGGCAACTGGACCGTCGAACACGGAATCATCAACGGCGACTTCGCGTACATGCTCGTGTTCCTCGCCGTCGCGGCGTTCGGCGCGGGCCACATCCTCGGACTGGATGCGCGCATCGAACGCTACGAAGTGGACGGAGAACCGCTGGTCGAAAAGTACCCTGCCCTCCAGTACATCCTCGGCTAAGCTATTTTTCTTGGACTCAGATTTCGTACACGAAATAAATATAACTTAGACGACATAAGAGTGGCGCATGGAACACAGCATATCTCCGTACGAAGTGGCCCTCTTCGTAGGAATTCTCGCGGCAGTTGTCGTGAGCGGCAACCTCCTAATCGTAGCCGCCGTCTTGCTTCGTATTCTGAGCGTCCTGCTCGATATCCGAAACTCCCTTTCGACGCTCTCGGAGCGGGAAGTCCTCGAAGGCTGATTTTCCGCACCTGTCGGTTCTCGCCTTCCCGATTTTCACGGCACTGTTTTCCCGAATGGCGATGATACAACAACTATGGAATCAGGGGACGAAGACTCGGACGACGCGGACCCGAACAACGTGGACCTGGACGACATCGAACGTTGGCGAGCCAACTGGCAGGACGAGGTGGACGGCGCGGCGCTGTACCGGGCAATGGCCGAGGGGGAATCGAACCCCGAACTCGCCGAACTGTACGAGAATTTGGCGAAGACGGAGGGAGAGCACGCGGATTTCTGGGCGGCGAAGCTGGACGAGGCAGGCAAGCCCGTCGGTCTGCCCGCACCGAGTCGTCGCGCACGGACCCTCTCGTGGTTGGCGCGTCGGTTCGGCGCGAACGTCGTCCTCCCGGCGGTTCGCGGGAGCGAAACCGGCGGGGGCGTGGAGTACCACTTGCAACCCGACGCGGATCCGTCGCTCGCGGAGGACGAACGCTCACACGCCCGTCTCCTCGCGAACCTGGACACGTCGGGTGGCGTGGAGGGTGGAACGCTGGCGCGACTCGAAGGCAGGCACCGGGCGACCAGCGGGAACGCACTGCGCGCCGCCGTGCTCGGTGCGAACGACGGACTCGTCTCGAACTTGAGTCTGGTGATGGGCGTCGCCGGAGCGGCGCTGTCGGCGAACTCGATCCTCATCACGGGACTCGCGGGGCTACTGGCGGGTTCCGGATCGATGGCGATGGGCGAGTGGCTCTCGGTGACGAGTTCGCGTGAGCTGTACCAGCGCCAGATTTCGGTCGAGGCCGACGAACTCGCGGAAGTACCGGAGGAGGAGGAAGCCGAACTCGCGCTGATCTATCGAGCGAAAGGGTTGTCGAAGGAACAGGCGGACGAACTCGCCGCACAGATCATCGCCGACCGCGAGACGGCGCTCGACACGCTCGCACGGGAGGAACTCGGCATCGACCCGGAAGGACTCGGCGGGTCCGCGTGGGAGGCCGCGGGGTCGTCGTTCGTTCTGTTCGCGCTCGGTGCGATCGTTCCGGTCGCACCGTTCGCCCTCTTCACCGGACTCACGGCGGTGGGAACCAGCCTGCTCGCCAGCGCGGTTGCGCTGTTCGCCATCGGGGCAGGAATCACGCTCCTGACCGGCCGAAGCATCTGGTACTCCGGCGGGCGACAGGTGCTCATCGGACTCGCGGCGGCCCTTCTGACCTTCGGCGTGGGGCGGCTCATCGGGGTGACGATCGCGGGGTAATCGGACGAAACGCGTCGTCGTACTTCCACTCGTCGCGGAGCGCTCGCCACACCGACCGCCGTGCGGCGGGAATCGACAGCAAACGAGCCGCCAGCGACGGATGCGAGAGCAGGCGGGCCAGCGCCCGCGACGGGTGTCGGTCGATGTCCTCGATGTCGATACCCGACGCGGCCGAGAGCAGGTCGGCCAGTAGGTCGGGTCGTCCCGCCGCCAGCACGGTCGTGGCGAGCGACGCGAGCAGGTATTCGGCCCGCATCCCGCGGTGGAGTCGGTCGGGATACTCGGCCAGTTCCCCTTCGGCGACACACTCCGCGAGCAGGGTTGCCGAGTGGATCGCCTGCGAGATTCCCTTTCCGGGAAGCGGTTCGCGATTCCGGCGGCGTCACCGACGCGGACCACGTTCGCTCGAGGGTGAATCCGTTCCGGGTCGAGACTCGGCCCGCGCGGGATGATCGCGACGTTCGTTTCCTCCCTCGTGGGTTTCGGCCAGCCGTTCCGGTCACAGGCGTCGTGAAGCGCCGCGAAGTAGTCGTCCGGCACGTCGCGTTCGTGCCACCCGACGCCGACGTTGGCCCGCGTTTCGGTCTTCGGAAACAGCCATCCGTAGCCGAGGTATCCCTCGAAGACGATGCACGAACGGGGATACACGGCCGAGAAATCGCCCGTCACGTCGGCGTTGAGCGCGACCATCCGACCCGTATACTCGTCGGTCGTGCCGTCGGCTTTGCTCGCGAGCGAGGGCTGACCCGTGGCGTCCACCACCAGGTAGTACTCGTCCGCCAACTCGCGGAACTCCGCCTTGCTGACGCCGTGGTTCGCTCTCAGTTCGACGCCGTGGTCTACCACCCACTCCGCCCACCTACGCTCGACCGTATTTCGGTCGGTAATGTAGGCATCACGGGCGGAAAACCGACCGCCACCGACGGTTTCAGTTCCGCTACGAACCGTGACCTCGAACGAGGGAACGCGATGCAGAAAGCCGTTTTCGGCCGTCTTCTCCAGCGGGATTTTCGACGCCGCGGTCATCGCCTCGCCGCAGTTGACCCGCTTTTCGTCGTAACGCTGGCGCTCGAAGAGGGTCACGTCGTGGCCGAGGCGTCGGAAGGCGGTGGCGGCTGCGAGGCCGCCGACCGCACCGCCGACGACGGCGATATCGCGCCAGTATCGCATACCATGGCGGATACGACGACCGGAAGGAAAAACCTACTCAACGAGCAAACTGTCCACGAGTCGGGTGAACCGGTCCACCATCCGTTCGGGAACCGACGGCGTGACGGCCGTCAACAGGCGGGCCGTCTCCTCCGGTCGCGTCGGCGCGAGCGTCACGCGATTTCGGACGTCGTGGCGCTTTTCGACGAGGTCCTGTTCTTCGAGGTGGGACACGTGCCATTCGAGCGTGCTGCGCGCGATTCCGAGGTCGTCGGCGAGCGTCGCGGGACGGGCAGTACCCCGCTCCAACAACGTGACGAGCACGTCACGGGCCGTTTCCCGGCGGAGCAGTGCGAGCGCCGCTCGCTCCCACTCGTCGTACTCCGGTTCGTAATAGTGGGTCTTCCCGTAGAGCTGTTCGCTGACGAGTCTGTCGTCGGTCAGCAACCCCCGAAGGTGGTACTGGACCTGTCCGGGGGCGATGTCCGACTTCCGGACGAGGTCGTTGAAGTGAATTCCCGGACGGGATTCGACGCATCGGCGTATCCGCGTTCGTGTTTCAGTCATCGTATTTCCTTTTTTCCACAGTTCTGGCGTAGTACACCGCTCCGATGAGCAGGAGCATCATCACGATGTCCAATCCGTGTTCGAACAGGTGATGAGCGTTCGCGGTGAGGTAGTTCGCCATCGTCAGCCCACCGACGAGTTCGCGGCCAGCGAGGGCCGCGAACGCGAGCGCGATCAGC
>NZ_JBAWAC010000268.1:0-5862 GCF_049589095.1 Haladaptatus sp.
TCAGGCGAGCGATAGGGTGGGGTAGTTCACTGAACTACCGTATTGAATAATTTTAAATCAGTTGCTTGATTTGTAGATGACGACAGCCATAGGCGCCTTTCCATGCAAGCTATCGAAATCACCTACATACTACTCAGCATCGTTCTCGCGGCGACCGGCCTCACGATGGTCGGTTTGGCGATGCGTGCCTACCTTCAGACCTCCCGACGGTCGATGCTCGCCCTCTCGATCGGGTTCTCGATTCTCGTCGCGGCCGCAATCGCCACCACCTTCAGCGCGTTTCTCACGGATTTCCACAACACCAGACTGCTTTTGACGGTGAACTACGGCGTCTCGACGGTCGGCTATCTGTTCGTCATCTACAGCGTGACCGGCGCGGACTGAGGTGGCTCGAATTTCCCCGACCGGACCCTATTTTTCCCTCCTTCGCGTTCGAATTCCCATGAGCCAACTCGCGGACGCAGTTCGTGCAGGTGATCGCACCGTCGGATCGTGGATTTCCATCGGCCATCCGGCGGTCGCCGAGATGAGCGCCGAACTCGGCTTCGATTTCGTCGTCATCGACGCGGAACACACGGCGATGTCGCTGGAGACGGTCGAGTCCCTCGCCCGTGCAGTGGATGCGGCGAGCGGCGACACCGAACCACTCGTCCGCGTGGCCGACGACGACCCTGCCCGACTCAAGCGTGTCCTCGACACCGGCGTTTCCGGTGTTATCGTCCCGATGGTAGAGACGGCCGATCAGGCCCTAACCATCGCGGATGCGACGCGTTACCCGCCGGACGGGATCCGGGGAGTCGCCGGAGCGCGGGCGTCGCGGTACGGACTCGATCTGTCGGAATACTTCGAACGGGCGAACGACGAGCGTCTCGTCGTCGTCCAAATCGAATCCTCGACCGGCGTCGAAAACGTGGCCGACATCGCCACGGTCGCGGGTATCGATGCGCTGTTCGTCGGCCCGGCGGACCTCTCCGCGTCGCTCGGTCGGTTCGGTGACACCGACTCGCTCGACACCGAGATTTCCTCTGTCTTGGCCGCGGGTCACGAGGCGGACGTCCCCGTCGGCACCATCGCGCTCGAATCCGAAGACGTGGAGCGCTGGGCCGACGCCGGGTTCGACTTTCAGGTCGTCGGCATCGACGCCGACTACTTGCTCTCGGGTGCGACGAACGCCAAGGAACGCTACGAGGACGCGATCCGATGACGGCCGAGATGACGCTCGCCTGCTATCGGTGTGGCAACGAAGTGAACGCGGAAACGCGCGCACGCTGTTCGTGTGGCGAACCGCTCTGGCCGAAGACTGATGCATCGGATTTTTCGTGGCCGACGGTCTCGGATCCCTCCATCTGGCGGTATTCGGCGTTGTTCCCGGTCGGGCATCCGTCGGCGACTCCCGGTATCATTTCGGCAGTCGGCGGAACGTCTCTCCTTCGAACGCCGCGGTTGGACGAGTACGCCGGGTGTTCTCTGTGGATCAAGGACGAGAGCGCCAATCCAACGGGCAGTTTCAAGGACCGGGGGAGCGCTGTCGGCGTCGCCCGTGCGCTCGAAACGGACGACGAGTGGGTCGGAACCGTCTCGCACGGCAATATGGCGATGAGCATGGCCGCGACCGCCGCGAGCGCTGGCCTGAACTGCCTCGTCTTGGTCCCCGACGATATCCCGACGGAACGACTCGCCCACATCGCCCAGTTCGGCCCGACGCTCGTGCAGGTCGAAGGTGACTACGGCCAACTGTACGACGTGAGTCACGATTTCACGGGCGTTCGATTCGTGAACTCCGACGCCCCGCTTCGGGTCGCGGGCCAGAAGACGACGGCGCTCGAAATCTGTGAATCGTTCGCCGCGCACGGAACCGGTTCGACCGTACCGGATGCCATCGTCGCGCCGGTCAGCAGCGGCGGGCACGCCAGCGCCATCTGGAACGCCCTCCGTGAACTCCGGAGCGCGGGGTTGCTGGATTCCGCGTCGCTTCCGCGACTCTACTTCGTGCAGGCCGCCGCTTGCGACCCGATTGCGAGGGCGTATCGGGAGGGAGCGAACGAGGTCGCATCCGTCGAGGGTGGCGAAACCGTGGCATATTCCATCGCCAACGCGTCTCCTCCGAGCGGCAACCGAGTCCTCGCGGCGGTTCGTGATACGGGCGGTGCAGTGCTCTCGGTCGAGGACGATGCGATTCTCGATGCGAAACGTCACCTCGCCCGTCGTGCGGGGCTGTGCGTCGAACCCGCCTCCGCGACGACGCTCGCGGGAATCCGTCGGCTTTCCTCGGCGGGCGAAATCGGTCACGGCGAATCTATCGTCGCCATCGCGACCGGTACCGGGTTTCGTGAACGCTCGTCCATGACCGACCGCCCCGAATCGGTCCGGATCGACGACTTGCCGTCGCGCGTGGACTCCTTGGTGTCAGGATAGCACTTCGCCAGTATCGTCTCGCTTTCGATGGTCGCGCCGTTCACCATCACGTCCACACTCGTGAACACGATGCCGTTCCCGTACGGTTCGACCGTTTTCCCATTCATCGGTCCGACGAGTGCCTTCCCTCGGTGACCCGTGACGGTGTCCTCGTAATAGATGACGAGGTCGTACTGCACGTCCTTCGGTTCGACCCTGACGGTCACGTTCCGGCAGGAGTAGTCAATGTCGGCGGTCACGGCGACCGTTTGGAGCGCCGTGGCGTCCGCTGTCGGTGTTTCGTCCACTGCCGCCGGTTTACCGGTCGCGGCCGTCCCCCCACCTAAACCGATCCCGGCGATCACGACGACGACGATCGCGGTCGTCACCAGTTTCCGTCCCATTCCCACGAGATGCATACCGCCAGCACGCCACCGAACCGGTTAGGCGTTGTTGCCGAGTCCGTTCGTCGCATTCTCCGCTATTCGTCGTGTCCTTCCCTATTCGCTGCTATCCTTGTAGACGATCTCCTCGATTTCGCGCCGCTCGCCGTCCTCGTACCGATATACTGTCCCCGCCTCCTCGTCCCTCGTGGTTCGGTGCGTGCCGTCGCAGAACGGGTATTCCGACGAGAGACCGCACATGCAGATGGCGATGTTCCCCTTCTCGTCGTCGAAATCGTCTTCGTCCACTTTCAGCGGACCGGTCGCATCGTGTCGCACTTCGCGGGCCATGGTTCGACTTGTGCCCGACCGTACTTCAGTCCCGTCGCCGACTTCTGGACTACTCCTCGTCCCGTTCGTCCAGCACGGTTTCCTGAATCCGGATTCCTTTCGACGCCAGATGGCGCAACTGCTGACGGGCGAACTCCTCCTCGCGGGTGCCGCGCGTCGCCAGCACGTACATCCGGGCGCGTCCGGCGGGGCGCATGGTCCGTCCAGCGCGTTGTGCACCCTGCCGCCGTGACCCGCCGAGACCGGACGCGACGATGGCGATTTCCGCGTCCGGGAGGTCGATACCCTCGTCGCCGACGCGGGAGATAACGAGGGTGTCTTCCCGCCCGTCGCGGAACGCTTGCAGGTGGCGCTCACGTTCCGGGTGGCGCATCTGTCCACTCAGGAACGGCACGTCCAGGGCCTCCGCGATCCGGTCGCCCTGTTCGAGGTACTCCACGAACACCAGCGCCTTCGAGGCGGGATGCTCGGCGAGCAGGAACCGAATCTCCTCCAGTTTCGCGGGATTCGTCGCCGCGATCTGGCGCTTGCCGCGCCCGTCGGCGTTGGCGTACTCGCCTTGATAGGTCTCCTCGTCCCAGCCGACGTACCGTATCTCGACTTCCGGCTCCGCGACGAACCCGGCCTCGAACAGCGCATCCCAATCGGTTCCGATTGGGGGGCCGATGAGCGTGAAGATGTCCTTTTCTTTGTCATCTTCCCTGACCGGAGTAGCGGACAGCCCCAAGCGGTGCTTCGATTGGAGGTTCGCGCTCCGGCGGAAAACTCTGGATGGTATATGCTGACATTCGTCGTACACGATGAGTCCCCAGCGTCGCTGGTCGAACAACTGTCGGTGGCGGTCCATCCCGGCGGTTTGGTAGGTCGCAATCGTCACGGGGCGGACGTTCTTCTCGCCGCCGTGGTACTCGCCGACCTGTTCGCGCGTGAGGTCCGTGTGGGTCAACAGTTCGTCGCGCCACTGCCCGGCGAGTTCGCGGCCGGGAACAAGAATCAGCGTCTCGCCGGAGACGGCTTCGAGGACGCCCATCGCGGCCACCGTTTTCCCGCTACCGGGCGGGCCGACGAGGACACCCGATTTCAGGTCGATGAACTCCTCGACCCACTCGCGCTGGTAGTCGCGCAGGGAGAGCGCGCACTCGACGGGCAGTTCGTCGCCCGTCTCCAACTCGCGTTCGTCCTGGACGGGATACCCCGCCTCGTACAGGATTCGCTTGACTTCCGCGACCTTGTCCTCGGCCACCCAGCTTTCGTCGTCGGCGATGGGTGCTCGGAGGTGGTCATCGTTCAACTTCTGCCGGGCGACGTTCCCCATCAGGTCGTCGCTCGCGGCCTGCAGGACGACGTAGCCGTCCTCGTGGGTGTAGAGGCGGAACTGCTTCGCTCGTTTCCACTGCCCCTCGATGAACGACTCCAAATCCGGCGACGGTTCGGGGAGCACCTGCCGGACGGTTCGCATCAGGTTATCGAGCGAGTCGTAGGGTGCGGACCAGATGTCCTCCTGTCGAACCTGATAGCTGTAGCTCCCGGCCCGCGTCGTGTCGGTGAGGTGGGCGAACTGCGAGAGCTGTGCTCGCGTGAACTGTTCGGGCTGGTCGGCGACGATCTCGCGGCGCTTCGGGAACACCACGATTCGCTCGCGGTCGGCCAGTCGCTCCCACTCCGTCGGGAACCAGACCACCGGGTCGTTCTCCACGTCGAGGCGCGCCACGTCGCGCTCGTCCCGCAGTCGTTCGAGTGCGCGGTTGGCGTCCTCGTGTGAACGGTCGAGGACGCGGGCGACTTCGTCGGCGGTGAGCACCGGCCGCCCGATTTCCTCGATGGCGTCGTAGAAGTCCGAAATCTCGTACTCGTGCTCGTCGTCGGTCACTGCCCTTCGTTTGGATGCCACCCCGAATACCCGTTACGACTCGGTGCGGTCGGCATCGGTTTCGCTCCCGTTTCGCTCGTAGGCCCCCGCCTTCCGTAGCTTTCCGCTCCGTTCGAGCACGCTCGGGGTGCGACAGACCCCCCGTGCACCGGCCGCCTGCGGAACGGTGCAGTTGTTGCAGTTCTCGCAGGCGACGGCCACTTTCTCCCCTTCCAAAATCCGCGCCGGGAGCCGTGGCTCGGCGTAGAACGGCCTCCCCATCCCCACCGCATCACAGGACCCGTCCGCGAGCAGTCGGTCGATCTGCGGCCGATTTCGAATCCCTCCCTCGGCCAGCACGGGGATCGAAACCCGCTCCGCCACGCGGCGGGTGAACGGCCGGTTCCACGCCGGGTCGAAGTCGTACTTCAACGATTGGAGCCAGTTGAGCAGGGCGACGACGGCCGCCCGCGGCTTGCTTCCGAACGCCTCCTCGTACCCCTCGCGGAACCGCTCGTCGCGCCACGCGCGGGCCGGGAACGCCCCGCGGATGATGCTCGCGTCCCAGAACACGGAGGCCTGTACCGGCACGACCGCGTCGAAACCGACCGCCTCCAATCGGTCGCAGATTCGAATCCCGTCCTCCAGCGAGAGATGTCGCCGGACGAAAACGGGGGCGGTCGTTTCGGCCGGTACTTTCGTCATGATCGGCACGTCGGGACCGACGCGCTCCCGAATCTCGTCGTACACGACTTCGAGGAACCTCGTTCGGGCGGCCAACGATCCGCCGAACTCGTCGTCGCGCCGGTTGTAGAACGGCGAGAGGAACTGCTGGACGATGCCCATGTTCGCCCCGGCGATGTGAATCCCGTCGTAGCCCGCGTC
>NZ_JBAWAC010000269.1:0-2237 GCF_049589095.1 Haladaptatus sp.
CCGTCGAACGGGAAGTACACCTTCGAGGCGATGACGAAGTCCTCGCGGTCGTACTCCGATAGCCAGTCGCCGATCCACTCCTCGCTGGTGCCGTTCGGGTCACCGTAGACGTTCGCCGTGTCGATGAAGTTGATGCCGTTCTCCCACGCCGTGTCGAGCAGGTCGTGTGCCGTGTCATAATCCGTTTCGACCGTGCCGTTCGATTCCATGGCGAATCGCCACGTCCCGAAACACAGTTCCGAGACCTTCGTGCCTGTCGAACCGAGAGTTCGATACTCCATACCACGGCGTCGTCGGGAAGGGTCCTAAAAGCCCGGAAAGCGGCCAGGAACGAGGTGGAGAGATGGCGAAGGGACCCACACTCAGGAATACTCCCTTTGCACGACCACACCACCGCTCGAATTCCGAACGATGATCATATCGCCGCCGTTGTTCCAGACGGCGCTTCCCTCGCCCCAGTACAGGTCCGACGCGGAATCGCTTCCGCTGCCGGTGTGGAGCGTGACCGTCGAACCGGCGGCCAGCGTCGTCCCGGTCGGCACTTAGTAGCTGTGCCCCGCCGCGTCCGAAACCGACCAACCGGAGATGTCGATTGGTTCGTTCCCCGTATTCTTCAGGACGACGTACTCCTCGTTCGGATTCTCGTTGTCGTTTCCGGGGGCGTCCGCATGAATTTCGCTGATGGCGAGGGGGCTGGTCGTGCTCCCTCCCGTCGTCGAGGTGGCGGTTGTCGTCGTCTGCCCACCCTCACTCCCTCCGCTAGCACACTCCCAGAGTCCGAGACCGGTCTTTTGTGCAGCCGATTCGGCGGCTTGACATCCTCCCCGCGCTCAAGCGCGAGGATTCCCCAAGTTGGGATATTAGGGTTCGCGGTTAACGACTTGTTCTCGCGGAGCGAACCGACCCTCGCTACAATCGAACAAGCGTACCGCTGGCTGTGCCAACCAGCCGTTATCCCTATCTCCCCCATCACTGGCGAGATTCGGGAGTACTTTCTGTCTGATGTTCTCCGCACCATTACTATCGGCGTTCGCAACCAACCCACACTCACAGACGTACAACCCTCGCTGGACGCGCTGGCGGCCGTCTGACCGACCGCACGCAGAACACGTTTTCGACGTGTTGCGCTCGGACTTCGTGACAACAGCGATACCACGTTCCTCCGCTTTGTACTCAAGCATCGACGTGAAGCGGTCGAACGCCCATCCATGCAAGTCGAGATTGCCGTGCTTTCCCCAGTTGCGAGCATCGCCGTTCTCGTCTTCGCGGATACCGCCAAGGTCACCAACAACGATCGTCCCGACTCCTCTTTTGACACACTCGGATACGATGTCCTTCGAGAGTGCGTGCAAGAAGTGAGTCCGGCGGTCGGTGCGCTTGGTATCGAGACGACGGGCTTCGCGTGACGCCGAATCGTCCGTCTCGGCGCGCTTTTTGGCGAAGTAGTATTCGTCCTCTTTGAGCGCGCCACCGGGGTACAACACGGATTCGTCGCCGTACGAGATGGTGGCGAGGTTGCAGATACCAAGGTCGATGCCTGCCATGCCGTCACCGGGTGATTCAGCTTCGCCGATCGAGACGCGGCAGACGAAGTGCAACCGCCAGATGCCGTGTTCGTACACTGCACGAACCTGCTGAACGTTCTCGATGGTTCGGCCTGATGGGCCGATAGCGTCGTACTCGCACAGAACGAAGTCCGACCAATCCTCTTTGAGGTTTTTGCCTTTTGAGAGACGGACTCGGTTGTTGTGCGTGTCGTGCTTGAAACCAGCCGCTTTGAACGTGATTGTTGACCGTGGGTGGTCGTCGTTGTGTTTGCGATAGCCGGGCGGATTCGCGTTCTCGTCCCCGTTTCGGCGCTTGCCGTACCAACTGGTGAACGCCTCACCGAGTTCTTGGAGAACTCGCTGACTCGACTGAGAATGGAGGTCGGCGTAGCGTTCGTGGTTCTTGAGGTACGCCATAAGCGCGTTGGCGTCGGGAATCTGGCCGCAGGCGTCCCAGACACGTTGGGCCGTCCATCGGCCAACGTTCCAGAGCTTGCTGGCGGCGAATCCGAGCGAATCGAGGTCGTTGCGCACCTGCGAGTAGTTGCAGATACGGGCACGGTAGGTTCGCGTAACGACCTGTTTCGCCATACGTAACCTATGTCATCACAAATTTTTATATTTGTGTAGTGCGGAGTGAAAGTGAAACAAACCGTGGAATATCCAGCCCTGCTATCGGCGGCGGTTGCT
>NZ_JBAWAC010000270.1:0-1700 GCF_049589095.1 Haladaptatus sp.
GTTTTCTCACATCCTTCGTGGTGCAGGCCGACCGACTCTACCGGAAACAGACGGTCGCGATCATCCTCGCGGGATTGGTTCCCTTTTTCAGCATCTCGGTCTTCTCCGTCGTCGATTTGAACGTCGCTTTCGGGTTGACGCCCGTTTTCTTCGCCGCCAGCGGCATTCTGGACAGCCTCGCGCTGTTCCGCTACAACTTCCTCGACGTCGCGCCGCTCGCCTCGGAAGTCGTCCTCTCCGAGATGGACGACCCGGTGATCGTCGTCACCGACGGACGAATCGTCGAGTACAACTCGGCGGCGGAACCGCTGTTTCAGGTCGACAGCGTCGTCGGGTGCCAACTCGAAACAGCCGTTCCCGGCCTGCTCGACGCCGTATCATGCGGACATTCGTTCACCCCTGCCGTCAGAACAGACGGCGGTATGGGGGAGACGCCCGTCTACGACCCCCGTTCGACACCGATCCGTGACCACCACGACGCCCATCGTGGGGACATCTTCGTCCTTCGAGAGATAACCGAACAGAAACGACGGGAGGAGACGCTTCGTGCGCTTCAGTCCGCGACGCGTCGATTCATGGACGTGGAACGGCCGGAAGCGATCGCCGATGTCGCCGTGCAAACCGCCGACGAGGTGTTGGACCACCCCTACTCGGCCATCCTCTTTCCGGACGATGACGAAACGATCCTTCGGTCGGTCGCGATGACGTCCCTCCTGGAACGCGGTCTCGACGAGAAATTGGTGTTTTCGCGTGACATCGAATCGATATGGTCGGTGTTCGAATCGGGAACGCCCGTCGTTTACGAGTCCTTCGACCTTCTACCGAGTTCCAAATACGGGTATCTCCCGGTCGGTTGTCTGTTGTTGCTCCCGCTCGGCGAACACGGCGTTCTGGGGGTCGGCAGTGACACGAGAAAACGGACGTTCACGGAGAACGAGCGCCGCTTCGCACGGGTTTTGGCGAGTACGACGGAAACGGCGCTCGACCGCGCACGGCGCGAGCGGGAACTACGGGAGAGCCAGGCGATGGTCGAGGAACGAACCGAACAGATCGAGTTCTTCAACGGCGTTCTCCGCCACGACATCCTGAACGGAATCACGGTCGTGAACGGCAACCTCGAACTCCTCGAACCCCACGTCAAAGCGTCCGGAACGTCGTATTTCGACACGGTTCGGAAGTGGAGCGAGGACATCGGTGCGTTGACCGAAAAGGTGCGGTCGGTCAGCCAGACCGTCACCGATTCCGAATCCGTGTCGCTGGAAACCGTTTCCCTCTCGGCAGCCCTGACGAGGCGGGTCACGAAAGTCAGGGACACGTATCCGAACGTGAGCGTCGAGACCGACATTGAGGACGGACTGACCGTGGCGGGCAACGAACTGCTCGGCGAGGTCGTGGAGAACGTGTTGTTGAACGCCATCGAGCATCACGACGGTCGATCACCCTCCCTCGCGGTTCGAGCGCGGCGGTCCGAAGGGTCGGTTCGAGTCGAAATCGAGGACGACGGACCGGGAATTTCGGACGGGATGAAAACACAGGTGTTCGACCGCAACGTCACGTCCGAGGCGACTGGCTCCATCGGGTTCGGTCTCTACTTCGTTTCCGTCATGATGGATCAGTACGGCGGTGCGGTGTGGTTCGAAGACGCGGAGCCGCGTGGGACGGTTGCCGTCCTTACGTTCCCGCAGGACGACCGACCGGAA
>NZ_JBAWAC010000271.1:0-17608 GCF_049589095.1 Haladaptatus sp.
TCTACATCCTGTGGGCGCTCTTCCCATCGGTATTCGCCCCCCACTCCCTCAACTGGGTAGCCTACCTCGGGGAGGACCAGACCGCCCGCATGACGCCTCAGCAGATCAGCCAGCTACCACATCCCCCGGCGTTCGGTGACCCGTTTTTCGCACCGCTCGGAACGACCGACGAGGGGGAAGGTGTTCTGACACTGTTGATTTACTCGACGAAAACTGCACTGTACATCGGGTTCGCCGCGGGATTGCTCTCCAGTCTCGTCGGCGTCCCGCTCGGTCTCATCAGCGGGTTTTACGGTGACACGTGGATCGACGAAGCCATCCAGCGCATCGTGGACGTGATGTACGGGTTGCCGTTCCTCCCGTTCCTCATCGTTCTCGTCGCCGTCAATGGCGTCAACACGACGAACATCATCATCGGCATCGCGGTCACCTCGTGGCTCAACAACTGCATCCTCATCCGCGGTGAGACATTGTCGCTCAAGGAACGGGCGTACATCGAGTCGGCGCGCGTCGCGGGGGCGAGCGACACGCGAATCGTGTTTCGGCACATCCTGCCGAACGTTATCCCACTCGCGTTCGTTTTCCTTGCCCAGGACGCGGCGGGCGCGATCCTCGCACAGGCATCGCTCGCATTCCTCGGGTACGTCTCATCCGGTACACACTCGTGGGGGATAATGCTCGAAAACGTCCAAGCGACGAGCCACATCTTCGACGCACCGTGGTGGCTCATCCCGCCGGGGCTAGCGATCACGTCCCTCGCAGCAGCGTTCTACTTCATCGGATTCTCGGTGGAGGACCTCGCCAACCCACAGGAGTAATTCATGTCACTGCTAGAAGTCAACGATCTATCGGTTCGCTACGACGCCGGGGACAAGCAGGTCCACGCTGTCGATGGCGTCAGCTTTAGCATCGAACACGGCGAGACGTACGGTCTCGTCGGTGAATCAGGATGTGGGAAAACCACGCTATCGAAGTCGCTGATGCACCTGCTCGATTCGAACGGGTACATCGAACGCGGCGAGATTTGGTTCGACGGAACCCTCCCCGAATGGGAGGACGGGAACGGAAACGTCCGACGAGAGGTAATCGAGGACGACCGATACCCGGTTCGTGAGGACGGGATGACCGACCTCGCACGACTGGATAACCAACAAATCCGTGACATTCGGTGGCGGAACATCGCGCTGATTCCACAGAGTGCGATGAACGCACTCAATCCGGTGTACAAAGTCGGCGACCAAATCGTCGAGGCCATCCTGCGGCACGAACCGGATATACCGGCGGAACAAGCACACGAACGAGCACGCGACCTCATTCAGCGGGTCGGCATCGACCCCGAGCGTGCGGACGACTACGCACACCAGTACAGTGGTGGCATGAAACAGCGTGCCGTCATCGCGATGGCGATGGCCTGCAACCCGGACATGCTCATCGCAGACGAGCCGACGACGGCGCTCGACGTCATTATCCAGGACCGAATCTTGGAGGAGTTGGAAACGCTTCAAGACGAGTTCGACGTTGCCATTCTCGTCGTCAGTCACGACGTGAGCGTCATGGCCGAAATCTGTGACCAGCTCGCGGTGATGTACGGCGGAAAGATAATGGAAAGCGGTCCGATGGAGGAGGTAATAACGGAATCCGCGAACCCGTACACGCTCGGACTGAAGAATTCGTTCCCGACGGTCGAAAAGGCGGACCAAGACCTCGTCTCCATTCCCGGGTCGCCGCCGACGTTGCTCGACCCGGCCGACGGCTGTCGGTTCGCGTCTCGGTGTCCGTTCGTCGTGGATGAATGTCGTTCGGCACATCCACCGATGTACGACGCCGAACGAGCGGAATCCGGAAAGAGAAGCGAAGCGAGTTCACCCCACGTCCATCGATCGGCGTGCTATCGGGTTGACGAACTCGAAACGATCCGTACTGAAGCACGAAAGGAGGAAAAATGGCAACAGATCACGACGCAAACGCACTAACCGAAACGGACCACGACGGAGATGCACTAGTAGAGATTCAAAACGTCTCGAAACTGTTCGGCCTTTCACAGGGTGTCATCGACCAACTGCTCGGTCGAGAGGCCCAACCCGTTCGGGCAGTGCAGAACGTCGATCTGAATATCAACAAAGGCGATATCATGGGTATCGCCGGTGAATCCGGGTGTGGGAAGACCACGCTCGGGAAACTACTGGTCAAGCTGTACGACCCGACCGAGGGACGGATCATGTTCGACGGACGGGATATGGGCGAACTGGCTCGGGAGGATCAGAAGGTGTTCCGCCAGCGTGTCCAGATGATCTTCCAGGACCCGTTCGAGAGCCTGAACCCCCGAATGACCGTGTTTCAGTCGGTCGTCGAACCGCTCAAAATCAACGATATCGGGGACGGCTATCAGGACCGGCGCGAGCGGGTCGTTCAGGTGTTGAACGACGTCGGGCTCTCGCCCGCGGAAGCCTACCTGAACGAGTTCCCGAAGGAACTGTCCGGTGGCGAGCGCCAGCGCGTCGCTATCGCGCGTGCGCTCGTCGTGAATCCCGATTTCATCGTCTGTGACGAACCTGTCTCGATGCTCGACGTTTCCATCCGGGCGGGTGTGCTGAACCTGATGAAGCAGCTACAGGAAGAGTACGGATTGACGTACGTGTTCATCAGTCACGACCTCTCGCTGATTCGATACATGTGTGACCGAACCGCGATCATGTATCTCGGTGGGATCGTCGAACAGGGACCAACCGACGAGGTGGTGAACGATCCCAAACATCCGTACACCGAAGCCCTCTTCGATGCAGTACCGGAGATCGAGCCCGAAACACAACGTCGGCGGGCGAACGTCACCGGCGAGGTTCCGAACCCCAGAAACCCACCGACTGGCTGTCGATTCCACCCCCGCTGCTCGAAGATCATCCCGCCCGAGGACTGGACGGGGAGTCAAGAAGCGTTCCGGCGTGGTTTCAGTTTCAAACATCGAGTTCAAACGGGAGACATCTCGGTCGAGGACATCGCCGAACGACACGCGGAGCAGCGAGACGCGGTAGACCGAATCCTCGAAGTCGGTCTTGTACTCGAACTGCCCGAGGAACACCAACTACCCGGTGAAGAGGCTGGAGCGGTGACTCTCAGCGCTCTCGACATGCCACGACAGGCCGAAAACGCGCTTCGGTCCTCCACGCGGGACCTCCTCGACGGCAACGAGGAAGACGCGATGGAGCAACTCGACCGGCAGTTCAACACCATCTGTGAACGGGAGGTCCCACAACTCCACGAGTCCGGAGACCAAGTCAGTGCGTGTCATCTGTACGATCCATCGACACCGAACACGGAACCCATCGCACCGGACGCTTCCGACTGATCCCGTCCCTCTTCTCGAAGCCATCCTGTTAGAAAACTTTACATCGGACACATCCATAGCAAATGTCACTGAATGTCAAATTCGAACCTCCGTTCTGCGCTTACACCAAACCAACCCCTCCTCGTCGCCGCTGTCGTCCTCGTCGCGGCCATCACTACTTGGTTCTTCGTCCCGACCTTACAGGGACACACCGCGGCGATGAACGTTCGATCGGCCAGTGTGACGACCTCGGATACCAGCGTGACCGCGGACGGATCGAAGCTCGTGACGACACTGACGATTCACAATCCGACACAGCGGGACATCGTGTTTTATGACGGTCTGATACACGTTTACGACGGAGAAACGCAGTTAACTGATGGGACGTCGACACCCTTCGACGAGACGAACGTCCCCGCGAAGGGAACGGAGACGATTCGAATCAAACTGGACATCGACCCCGGTCGGATTTCCCGGACGAGGCAAGCGGTAAAATCCGGGTCGATTTCGTTCACCGGATTTGTTCGCGGCCGAATCGGGGAGAAAAAGGTGCAGGTGTACGTACGGAACGAAGATTGAACGATGACGGAACCAAAAACTGAGACGAGCGCGAAGCCAAGGACGACCGAATGGGCGACCGATGAGGGGAACGACTCCCCACTGGTTCGGACGCTTTTGACCGTCGGCAAGGGAATACTCACCGGTATCATCGGCGGGATGGCGGCGTTCACCTACACTCAGTCGAGCCTGGTCACGTGGACAATAAACCCGCAGTATATCCTCCTGTTGGTCGCATCGACGGGGGCTTTCGCACACCTCCTCGCATACGACTTGCATGAGAGCATTCGTATCGGCATCGTAGCGTTCCTCTCCGGTGCGATCATGCTGACGCTGTCGTGGGTCGCGCCGCTCTTGTTGCTCCCATACTCCGGAACTGCACGCGACCTGTTGTTACCGAGGCTGCTCGGAAACGCTCTCCGGGATGTTCTTCTCATCTACGCAGGGGTATTCCTCGGCGCATACCTCCTGACGCTGACGGTCGATGCCTACGTGACAGTCTGAAACCGTGACAGTTTTGATCCGTCCGTCGATACCAGTACCCGTGTCAAAAGACCTACCAACGCGGGAGCGCTCGGCCCGAGAGCGCGGGACCTTCGCAAAACACGCGGACGATCCGACGGTCGCGAGCTATCTCTCGTCCCTCTTTTTCCTCCTCTCGGTTCCGGTGCTGCTCCTCGTCGCGTTCGTGGGTCATTCATACGGGCTGTACTCGTACGGAGCCATCGTTCCCGCCTTTGCAGGGCTTCTGTTCGTCGCGATCGCGCTCGTCTTCGTCATCATGCACGTCCGAACCCGCTGACCCGAACGAACTGCCAGCGGCGGGAATCAAAACGTGCTGTTCCGAATCGTCATGTAGAACATGATGATCATCGCGGAGATGAGGAGCAGGAACTCCAGCTGAGTGATCGACTTTTCCTTCGAAACCACGAAGAGGATGAGACTCGCCCCGCCGAGCACTGCGACGGCGACGAACAACAGTATCGAGATATTGGTCTCGTCACTGACCCAGTAAAACATCCGATCCCCAAGGCCGTCCATAGCGGTTCAGAACGGAACTCCTTCGTACACACACTCGACGGGGTCGAGGACGAGTTGGAGTGCAAGCGCGTAGGTCGTCAAGGCGAGTTTCGGATCGGCAACGAAGTCCGTGTTTCCGTCCCGCCATTCGGCGACGCTGGCAGCAAATCTGACGTGTGAATCGTGAATCGTCATGAGCCACTCCGATGGGAGTTCGACGGGGTCCCCCTTATGCGTCACCCGAAAGAGATATTTGAAGGTAGCGTCCCGGCGGCCGCTGATGTCCTCTCCAGCCTGTAACTCGGGCAGTTGTGGCGTGCCGAACAGTTGGATGAGACGGTACAGTGGAACCCCGATGCCCGTCGCGTCAGATCCATCGCTATCGTCGCTGACGTATGCGACGACGTTCAAATCCTCCCGCTCACGAACGTTGTCCTCGATGAGGAGCGCACCATCGTCCCGACGTGCTTCGATTTCCGACCGTGCAACGGGTTCGATGAGGATGTCCTGAAGTTCCTCGAAGTCCGGGGCGTCCGGATGGTTTCTGATATCCATTGCTCAGTATGCAAAGTAGTTGAAGCCACGCCAGCCAGCATAGCCGACGACGAAGAGGGCGACACCAGTGACGATGACGACGAGCGATTCGCCGCCCGTCATCGTGTCCGCCATCTGAGGGATGAGATTGAAATACAACGACAGACCGAACAGCAAGTAGATGTATCCGATAACGATTCCAAGGAGGGCGATAATTATCGACAGTAGCCCAATCGGACCACGCAATGGTTTAGGGACGCTAGTCTTCAACGCCATGGTTTGTGCTAATTGGGAACAATCATAAACGTTCTGCAACGAGTTCACTCGCTTTTATTCCGCTCGCGCTCTCTTTTTTCGAGGTTGTCCATACTCTCCCCCGACAGCGGCGACATTCGTTCGTCGAACTCCTCGCTTCCCTCCGGTTTCGCCGCCGCTTCCCGTCCCGAAAAATACGAGGAGATGAACAGTTCGTGGTTTTCACGGAGGGAGTAGCCAACGTAGACGAGGATAATACCCGGCAGTACCCGAAGAACGGCCGCAGGCGATGTGATTCCGTAGTTACCCACCACGATCGAACCGTGAATGGCATCGCCAACGAGGAGCGCTCCAGTGACGAGCGTCGTCGTCGAAAGCATCGACAGGAACTGGCGGGAGACCATCTTATCCGTCGCCGTGTTCGTCGACGATGACGACTTCGCCATCTTGGACGTCCACGTTGATGAGCGTCTTCACCGTGTAATCCGTGTCGTCCAGTTCGTTCGCGCCGACCTTCTTGATAACGGCACACACGTCCACCACGTCCGCGCCGATGTATTCGAGCGCTTGCGTGACGGCCTTCATCGTTCCGCCCGTCGAGAGCACGTCGTCCAACAGGAGCACGCGGTCGCCCTCGTCGACGTTGTTGATGAACATCTCGTTCTCCGAGTAGCCGGTCTGCTGGGAGAGCGAAACCTCCCCGTCGAGTCCGTACTGGCGTTTTCGGATGACCACCAGCGGGATGTCCGTCATCAGCGAGACGGCCGTCGAGATGTGGATTCCCATCGCCGCAGGGGTGACAATCTTATCGACGTTCTCCAGATCCGCCTTTCGGATGATCTTGATGACGATTTCGCGCAGCAGCGTCGGTTCGAGCATCGGAATCCCGTCGCTGATGGGGTGTACGAAGTAATGATAGCCGTCTTTCTCGATGATCGGGGCGTCCAGAAGGGACTCCTTCAACTGGTCCATGTTGGTCGTATTCCGTCCATCAGTAAAAGGTGATGGATATGGTTTCTCGCAAATCGGGGTCACGGAGCGGTATGTGGTGGGAGAACAGATTTCGAGGTACGACGGGGTGCCGGATCGTGACGCGATGGAATCGGTTCCCGTCGGTTGCGAGGTGGTCGTTGGATTCGTCACCTCCATCACTTTCACTTTCAGTCCGGATAAGGCTCATCACTTTTACACTCTCTCCCCTACGAAAATATGCGGGTTGGAAAAGCCCGCGACAAATCGATTGCCAACAACACCCCCCACCCTACTAACCCAGCAGGGTTCGATTTGTTTCCATCCTTTCGAGAGAGGACGCCTGTCCAAAAGAAGTCCATCCTTCTAACGTCAAAATACCGAAACTACATCGTAGGGTCGAGGAAATCAGTTGACCGTATAGGTGGAAACGACGCTTGGTTTGCCGCTTACAGTCGCTTTGACGACGATCTTATCGCCACTTTCACAATTAGATGCAGTGATTATTCCACCGACCTCGTCGAAATTCTTGCTTCCATCGATTTCCCCACCGACTTTACAATCCTGTGACGTAACGGACACGTTTTCGGCGCTTTGGACGTTTCCGAGTTGGGTCAGTTGAACGTCAACCTTGTTACTACTAACTTGGTCGAACGATACGCCCACTTGTGCATTTTTGTCCACGTTGTTCCCCAGACCCATCACGAACGTTCCGATCACGGCCGCCAAGATGACCGTAATGGCAACCATTAGTATCACGCCGATTACGGGACTCACGCCTCTGCTGTCAGACAGCTTCGAATTGAATTTTTCCTTGAGTGTCATATATCGATTTCTCCTTCGACGCGCTG
Source organism: Haladaptatus sp. (assembly GCF_049589095.1). NCBI lineage: Archaea > Methanobacteriati > Methanobacteriota > Halobacteria > Halobacteriales > Haladaptataceae > Haladaptatus > Haladaptatus sp. The sequence continues at coordinate 7,510 of NZ_JBAWAC010000271.1, forward strand.
CCGCACCACCAGAACGCTCCTTTGTCGATAAAAATTCTGATATTTACGATTAGATACCTGAAACGGGATATATCGAACCTGGCTCGGATTTGCTTTCTCCGGATGGTATGAGCGCTATAACAGGATTTGCTACTACTACCTAATAAAGATATGGATGTATATCTTCAATCATCAATATATGATAGTTCTCAAAATCGTGAGTGTATTTTAGAACTCAAATTTTGAAACGAACATCCCTTCGAATCGTCTCGAACGTTCGACACCTAAACTCACCCCACTTGTCTCCGTGGGTGAAAGAAGAACGCGGAGCCCCGTGATGTCACGAAACTAATCTGATCGGGTGTCGTGTCCGAACAAATCACGGCCGGTTTGAGAACTGTTAAGGTACGTCCATCGCCACTTTCGAGCGTGCAATCGCCCTCGAATTCGGCAGGCCTCGTCGTGCTTGTGTTGGTGATGCTCCCCTTCGCGGCGGCGGCCGTGACGCCGCTCGTCTACCGCGTTCTCCGCGACCGAACCGCCTACTACGCGGCGGCGGTGGCGCTTGCGTGCTTCGGGATGGTCGCCAGCCTGCTCGGCACGAACGCCTCCGTTTCCTTCCCGTGGATTCCCTCGCTCGGAGTCTCGCTCCGCTTCTACGTGGACGGACTCTCGCTTCTCATCGGGTTCCTCGCCAGCGGCGTCGGCGTCCTCATCCTGACGTATTCTGGACGATACATGGACGGCGAACCGGGGAAGGCGAAGTATTACACCACACTGCTGGCGTTCATGGGGTCGATGCTCGGCGTGGCGTTCGCCGCCGACCTCATCTCCCTGTTCGTCTTCTGGGAACTGACGAGTCTCACGTCGTTCGTCCTCATCGGCCACTACTCCGACCGACCGTCGGCACAGTACGGCGCGCGGAAGTCGATGCTCATCACGGTCGCCGGTGGGCTGTTCATGCTGATCGGGTTCCTCCTCATCCACAACGTAACCGGGACGTACGCGATGTTCGGACCCGACGGAATCCTCACGCCTGTAAACGTCGCCAACGCGAGCGAACAACTCCACTCGAACGGGTTGTTCGTTCCCGCACTCGTGCTCATCGCGGTCGGTGCGGCGGCGAAATCCGCGCAGGTACCCCTCCACATCTGGCTGCCGAACGCGATGGAAGCGCCGACGCCGGTGTCGGCGTTCCTCCACTCCGCGACGATGGTCAAGGCCGGTGTCTACCTCGTCGGGCGATTCCGTCCGCTGTTCCTCCCGGAGGAGGTTCACGCGATTCCGGACTGGATGCTGCTCTTTGCGATTCTGGGGTTGGTGACGATGACCGTCACGGCCATCCTCGCCGTCGCCGCGACCGACATCAAGGAACTGTTGGCCTACTCGACGGCGAGCCATCTCGGACTCATCATCGCCGGATTCGGTTTCGCCTCCGAGTTCGGGGCCGAAACCGGCGCGTTCCACATCCTCAACCACGCGATGTTCAAGGCAGCGCTGTTCCTCGTCGCGGGTATTATCGCACACGAAGCGGGGACCAGAACGATCGACCATCTCGGCGGTCTGTGGCGTGACCTTCCGATCACGGCGGCCGTCACGGTCATTGCCGCCCTCGGAATGGCTGGCGTCCCGCCGTTCAACGGGTTCTACTCGAAGGAACTGCTGTTCGAATCGGCCTACCACGCGGCTCACGTTCACGGCGGCCTCGCGTGGTTGTTCCCCGTCGTCGCCGTCTTCGGGAGCATCTTCACGTTTCTGTACTCCGTTCGGTTCATGATGCTCTTCTTCGGCGAGAAACCGACTGGGCTGGGCCACGTCCATCGTCCGCCGCTCGCCATGCTGGTGCCGCCCGTCATCCTCGGTATCATCGCGGCGCTCATCGGCCTCGGTGGCGTGACCGACACGTTCGGTATCGCACCGACTGCGCTCGATCACTTCGTCGGGACGGTCGTGGAAAGCGTGCTTCCGCCGGGGCCGGGCGGACACGTCGAAGCGGTTCATTTCAGCTACCACCTTCCGACCGCCGTCACGCCGGCCGCCGTGATGAGCGCGGTCACCATCGGTCTCGGCCTCGTCACGTACCCGTACTACGACGACCTCCACGAGGGGGTGAATCGCCTGCTCGCCATCGACCCGCTCCGCGTGAACTGGTGGTACGACAACGCGGTGGACGGACTGAGCGATCCGCGGGTGGCGACGACGCTCCACACTCGAAGTGCGCCGCTCCGAACCTACGCCGTCTGGCTCTTCGCGACCATCGCCGTTCTGACGCTCGGCGCGTACGCCGCGGCATCGTCGTCGATTCCGGCGATTTCCGGGGCCGTGGTGACGCTTCCGACAATCTTCGTTTTGTTCGTGGCCGTGGTCGCGGCGGTGGCGGTCACCGTCGCCGACTCGCACATCGCGGGAGTGCTTACGCTTTCGGTGATGGGATTCATGGTCGCGATATTCTTCATCCTCGGACGCGCGCCTGACCTGGCGCTGACGCAACTGATCGCCGAGACGCTCATCCTCGTCATCTTCCTGCTCGTGCTGGAAAAGCTCCCAGCGTATTACGGGAGGATCGGCCGCTGGACGGCAACGCGAGACGCCATCGTGTCCGCAGCCGTGGGGTTCACCGTCTTCCTGACGGTTCTGTTCACGACCGCGGCGAATCCGAAGGAGGGAATCGCTTCCTTCTTCGTCGAACGCGCGGGCGTCCCGAAATCACACGGTTCGTTCCTCTTCGATTACGGCGGTGGTTCGAACATCGTCAACGTCATCCTCGTCGACTTCCGTGCCTTCGACACGATGGGTGAGATCAGCGTCATCGCGATGGCCGCACTTGCAGTCCTCACGCTTATCGCCATGCGAGGACGGGGTGAGATGCAATGAGCGACGAAGCCGACACGACGGTCATCACCCGGACCGTGACGCGGACCGTCGTTCCGCTCATCCTCGTGACGGCCATCGCCTTCCTCCTCCAAGGTCACAACCTCCCCGGAGGGGGATTCATCGCGGGAGTCATGACCGCCACGGCGGTCGCACTCATCTACATCGTCTTCGGACAGGCCTTCCTCGAAACGGACATCATCGCGGGGTCGGCCGTCGGGCGGGACGGGACGCGCGAAGTGGGGACCCGACAGGTGTCGGCGTTCCTCACCGTCTTCGCGCTCGGCCTCGCGATAGCCGCGGGGAGCGGACTCGTTCCCATCCTGTTCGAGGCACCGTTTTTGACCCAAGCGGTGGTGTTCATCGAGCATCTCCCGATCGTTCACGACATCGAATTAACCAGCGCCTTCGCGTTCGATTTCGGCGTCTATCTCGTCGTCGTCGGGGCGCTCCTGACCGTACTCGCGGTGGTGGGGGCCGAATGATGGCTTCGGAACTCCTCGTGGCCGCCGAACCCCAACGACCGCAGTTCTTCGTCGCGCTCGTCTTGGGCACCCTGTTCGCCGTCGGGACGTTCCTGATCCTTCGGCGTGACGTCGTTCGAGTCGTCTGGGGGCTCACCGTCTTCAGCCAGGCGACGAACGTCTATCTCATCTCTATGGGTGGGTTCTCCGGTCGCGCACCCATCCTCGAAGGTCACGGCGGGGGGTCCGGCGTGACCGACCCGCTCGTTCAGGCGCTCGTCCTGACCGCCATCGTCATCAGCTTCGCCACGACGACGCTGGCGCTCGTGCTAACCTACCGCGCCTACCAGGAGAACGGAACGATCGATACCACGATGCTAGGAGGAAACAATGACTGATACGATCATCGTAGCGCCGCTTTTGATACCGCTCTTCACGGCCATCGCCACGCTGTTGGCTCGCCGACGCCTCCGTCTGCAACAGGGAGTAAGCCTCCTCGGAAGCGTCGCCTACCTCGTCGCCATCGCAGTACTGTTCGCCCGCGTCGTCCTTCCGGTCGGTTTGACGCCGCGCGTCCTCGTCTACCAGGTATCGAACTGGCCCGCGCCGTTCGGTATCTCGCTCGTCGCCGACGCGCTGTCGGTGTTCATGCTCGTCATCGCCGCGGTCGTCACGCTCGCCGCGCTCGTCTTCGCCGTCGTCTCCATCCAGCCCTACGGCCAGCGTCTCTCGTTTCACTCGCTCTATCACTTCCTCGTCCTGGGCGTCACGGGGTCGTTCCTGACGGGTGACGTGTTCAACCTGTTCGTCTGGTTCGAGGTCATGCTCATGGCGAGCTACGTCTTCGTGCTGTTCTACAGCGGACCCGAGCACACGCGGGCGGCCCTCTCCTACATCGTCCTCAATCTCGTCGGGAGCGCGGTCATGCTTCTCGGCATCGGCGGCCTGTACGCCACGACCGGGACGCTCAACATGGCCGACCTCGCCCGGCGTCTGTCCGATCCTGCCACGTACGGCATCGATGTCGCTCCCGTACTGGGACTCGCCGCCCTGTTGTTCGTCGTGTTTGCACTCAAGGCGGGGTTGGTGCCGCTTCACTTCTGGGTCCCCGACGCGTACGCCGTCGCACCGACGCCCATCACCGCCGTACTCGCTGGCGTCGTGAAGAAGGTCGGCATTTACGCGATCATCCGACTCTACTTCACCGTCTTTTCGACCGCATCGCTTCCGGTCTTCGAGTCCGTCCTCCACGGGACGTCGATGCTCTCGTTCTTCGCCCCCGTCCTGTTCGTCACCGGAGCCGCGAGCATCATCTACGGCGGCCTCGCGGCGGTCGGCAGCGACGACCTCGACCGGTTGCTGGCCTACTCCTCCATCGGGCAGGTCGGTTTCATCGTCATGCCACTCGCGGTGGCGGCCGCAGTTTCCGATCCCGAGTTGCGAGTGCTCGGCGTCGTCGCGGCGCTCGTTTACTCCGGGGCCCACGCGCTGGCGAAGAGCCTGCTCTTCCTCACCAGCGGCGTCGTCTCGGCGTCGTTCGGAACCTCGTCGCTCGACCAGCTCGGCGGGGTGGCGTCGTGGCGGCCGTCCCTCGCGGGCGGCGCGTTCGTCGGGATGCTCGCCCTCGTCGGCATCCCTCCCCTTCTCGGGTTCTTCGGGAAGCTATTCGTGTTCAACGTGGCCGTGCGGGTTCTCACGACGAATCCGGTCGGCGGTCAACTCGTGCTCGCCGTCACGATCGTCGGCGCGGTCCTCACTATCGCGTACACCACTCGGCTATGGAACGCCGTCTTCTGGGGCACCCAGACGCGTTCGACGACCGGTGTCATCTCCCGACGGCCTCTCACGATTCAGCTAACCGTCGTCGTGAGTCTCGCGGCACTGGTGGTCGCGTTCGGCCTCGGCTTCCAACTGGTATCCGTCGCCGCCCACGCGGCCGCTCAGGCGGCCACCGATACGGGAGCCTACATTAACGGCGTGGGATTGACGGAGGTGGGTCGATGAGGCGTCGGTGGATGTTGCAAGGGGTCGCGCTCGCCGTCCTGTGGATGTTGGTTCGCGGTGCGACGCTCACGGTTTCGGGATTCGTGACGGAGTTCGTGCTCGGACTCGGGGTCGGTCTCGTCATCTCCTACTCGCTCCGTCGATTTTACGCTCCCAGAAGCCCGCTCGTCTGGCGTCCTCGAACCCTTCGATACGTCCTCGGCTACGTGTGGACGTTCGTCAAACAACTGGTCGTCTCCAACCTCGATGTCGCACGACTCACCCTCTCGCCGTCGATGCCCATCGAACCGACGGTCGTGGAGGTGCCGCTCAGGGTTCGCAGCGACGTCGCCATCACGACCATCGCCAACAGCATCACGCTCACGCCCGGCACGCTCACCATCGACTACGACGAGAAGGACCACTCCCTCTCCGTCCACAGTATCGACGGAGACAGGGAGTCGCTCGTCGAATCCGTCCGAACGTGGGAGGACTACGCGTTCGTCATCTTCGGCGAGACGCCGACACCGATACCGTCCAGGAACGAGTGGGCAGGAGGGCAGGACGATGACTGAACCGACGATGATCGCACAGGCCTACGACGCCGTGCTCACCATCGCGCTCATCCTCACGAGCGTGCTCACGCTCGCCTGTAGCTACCGGGTCATCCGCGGACCGACCGCCCCCGACCGCGTCGTCGGATTGGAGACCGTGGCCACGAACGTCGTCGCCATCGCGGTGCTCGTCGCCCTCCTGGCCGACCGTGGGTTCTACGTGCTGATCGCGCTCGAACTGGCCATCGTCGGCTTCGTCAGCACGATTGCCGTCGCCAAGTTCGTCATCGGGGGTGACGTCATCCGATGACTTCGCTCGCATTCGCCCTACGGCTGGTGGAAATCGTGCTCGTCACCATCGGCTGTTTCTTCCTCACGGTCGGGACCATCGGACTCATCCGACTCCCCGACGTGTACAATCGGCTGCACGCCACGACGAAGTCGACGACGCTCGGCGCGGCGTCCATCTTCCTGGCCGGTGCCGTCCACTTCGGTCCGTTCGGACCGGACATCCCCTCGCTCGTCGGCATCGTCTTCCTGTTCATCACGGCACCGACCGGCGCGCACATGATTTCGCGGTCGGCCCGGAAGATGGACGTGCCGTTCTTCGACGTCGAGGACGGTAAAAACGGGAAGGGCGAGAGAGAACGATGAGGGTGAGAAAGAGAGAGCGAGAAACACGGAGAAGCAAGAACGAACAGTGAGAAAAACGAAAACGCCTACGCGAAGTTCGGGAGAACGAAGAACCGCACCGTGAGATCGAGAATCCCGGTGAAGACGGTCACGAGCATGATGACCGTTCCGTACCGTAGCCAGTAGCGGAACGTGATCGGGTCGCCGTGACGCTCGCTGATTTTGACGGCCACGACGGTCGCGGAGGAACCGATGTAGGTTGCGTTACCACCGAATCCGGCACCCATCGCGAGCGCCCACCAGAGTTCGTTGCCGTGGAGACCGAGTTGCGAGTTCATCGAGTTGATGACCGGAATCATGGCCGCCGTGAACGGGATGTTGTCGACGATACCCGAACCGACGGCCGAGAGGAGCAGCACGACGATGGAGGCCGAGTAGTGGCTCGTGCTCAGGCTCGCGATTGCCTTTGCGACCGCCGTGAGGACGCCGGTTTTGGCGATCCCGTCGACGACGACGAACAGTCCCGCGAAGAACAGGAGCGTCGTCCACTCGACGCGGGAAACCATCTCTTCCATGTCCTGATTGGCGATGAGTAAGAGCAACGAAGCGCCAGCCAGCGCCACTGTCGCCGGTTCGAGACCCGTGATTCCCTGCAGGGCGAATCCGACGGTTACGAGGACCAGAACACCGAGGCTCCGGTAGAGGAGTCCCCAGTTTTTGACCTGCTCACGCGGTTCGTGGTCGAGGATGCTGTTTTCGGTGGTACGTTGCTGGATGGTCTCGTTCGCCTCCTCGATCTTATCCGAGAGGTAGTAGCGGAAGGCGATGAGCGTGAGCACCATGCTCAAGAGGACGACGGGCAGCAGATTGTAGAGGAAATTGACGTAGGTGAGCCCTGCTGCGCTCCCGATAATGATGTTCGGCGGGTCGCCGACGAGGGTTCCGACACCGCCGATGTTGGCGAACGTCGCCTCCATGAGCAACACCGGTTTGGCGTCCACGCCGAGGTCGTCACAGATTCGCAGCGACACCGGCGCGACGAGGAGCACCGTGGTGACGTTGTCGATGGTCATCGACCCGATGGCGGTGAGGACGCTGAAGAGCACGATCATGTAGTAGTAGTTCCCCCGAGAGACCTTCGCGGCGTACACCGCAAGTGCCTCGAACAGACCGGTCTCTTCGAGAATTCCGACGATAAGCATCATCCCGAGCAGGAGACCGATGGTGTTCCAGTCGATGGCGGTGATGACCTCCTCCTGCGAGAAGTAGTCGAAGATGATACCCAACAGCACCATCGCGGCGGCACCCGCCATCGCGACGGTGGAGCGGTCGATACGTTCGCTGATAATGAGCGCGTACGTGAGTATGAAGACGGTTACTGCCGCGATAAGACCGTAATCCATCAACGGTCACCTCTATCGGCGACCACATCTACTTCGCTTCCAACAGACGGTGCCGACGTGTTCGAACAATAACGGGATACACGTCGGCCCCGGTATGCACTATCCATCATGCTGTGTTTGATTCGGTTTTCGTCCCCTAAATGTACCGATTTTAGTCACTGGAGCGCGATACGAACCCGTTTTCGGGAACAATCGTTACGATTCGTTGCTTCGAGCGTCGTCCCACAGGTGTCCTTTTTCTGAGAAAATGAGCGGTTCCGATGCGATCTTCCGGTCGGTCAAACGCGTCAGTCGTCGTCGGAGTCGGCCGGATCCTCGATGTGGATCACCAGGACGGGTACGGTGGCCGACCGGACGACGTGTTCGGTCACGCTGCCAGAGATGACGCGACCGATTCCGGTACGCCCGTGGGTACCCATGACGATGAGGTCGATGTCGTGTTCGTCAGCGTACTTGACTATCTGCTCCGCCGACGAACCGGAGATGACGGTTCCCTCGGCCTCGACTCCCTCGTCCTCGGCCTGCTTGACGACCCGATCGACGATGTCCTCCCCCATCTCCTTGAACTCGTCGTCGACGCTGATCGAACTGACCGACGACGGGAGCGTGTCCGCGTCCACGGTGTGGAGGACGTGGAGCTTCCCGCCGTCCTGTTTGGCCTGGTGGATCGCGTGTTCGACCGCTTTCTCGGAGACGTCGCTTCCGTCCGTCGGAACCAACACGTTGTCGTACATACTGGAAGAATAAACCGGCTGGTTGAAGGAAGTATCGGTGAACGAGACTCAACGTCGGTCAAGTCGGGGAGGCTCGTCGGCACGACGGACGAGCGCTCGAAACAACTTAAACCGCCTTCAGCGGATCAGTTTCGAAGTCGGACCGCACCCCTCCGGAAGACGAGATGGTTGGGGATGATAAACTCCTCGCCGTCGTTTTCGATGTGAGTGACGAACAGATCTACCTCCTGGACGATGCCCTGATTTCCGGCGACACGGATCTCGTCGCCGATACCGTAGGGCTGGTTGAGCAGGAGATAGATTCCCGCCGCGGAGGAGCGGAGGAGATCCCAGAACGCCACCGCGCCGAAGACGATGGCGGCGACGACGTACGCGCCGAAGAGGACGAGCAAGGTCATCACCGCGATACCGATCTGGCTCAGCGCGATGAGCGAGGCGATGTAGACGATGCTGTACTTGACGATTCGGGGGATGACGTTGACTTCGGGGAGTTTGACGCTCCGAAGTCGCTCGCTGACGAGCAGTTCGGCCTTGTCCGCAACGATGAACCCGATGATGAACACGAGTGCCGCGACGAACAACTGCGGTGTGAAGAGGATTATCTGCCAGAAAAGTTGCGTGCTCAGCGGTAGTTCGGCCGTGTTGAGCGCGAGAAGGATCGTGACGCCGTAGATGAACCACGACGTGAGACGGGCGATGAGCGAGACTGTCGTGGTGCCGAGACTTCGGGCGGTGCGCTCGAACGGCGTCCCCTCCACGACTTCGTGGAGCCCTGCGGCACGGAGGATACGCATGTTCAATCGACCGAGCAGATACCCGGCGATGCCACCGACGATGAGGATGAGGATGGCGAGGACGATTCGATACTCCTGTTGGAGGAGTACCTGCCATTCCGCGGCCATCTAATAAGCCTCCGGGTCGAGTTCCAGAATTATCTCACCGCCCTTGAACGCCCGAACGAGCCCATCACTCTCCGAGAGGACGATGGCCGTCGCGTTCGTATCGCGCGTGATCGCACCCCCCGCCATGTGGCGTGCTCCGAGTCCTTTCGGGATGTCCACGCCCTCCGCCGACGGTTCGAGGTAGCGGTACGCCGAGACGATCTTCCCCGAATCGGAGATGACGAACGCGCCGTCGAGTCGGGAGAACTCCTTCAGCATGACGTTCACGATGGGGTCCCCGACGTGGACGTGGCTCTTCTCGAACGGGTTGTACGACAGCGGGCGGGACTTGTTCATCACTTTGCCCGCGTCGCCGACGACGAACAACGCCCCGACGGGTTTGCCTTTCTGTCCCTTCTTCCCGAGTTCGATGACGACTTCGAACACGTCGCGGATGACGTTGGGGTCGGCCCGAGAGTTGGCGAACAGGTCGTAAATCCCCGAGTGAACGTCCTCGTCCGCCCTGGTTTGGGTGACGGTGTCGAGTCCGTCGCCGAACATGCTCGCCACGCACGTCAACTCGTCCCCGTCCTCCAC
>NZ_JBAWAC010000272.1:0-2950 GCF_049589095.1 Haladaptatus sp.
CCTTTCTCCAGGTTGGAGTGAAGACGTCGAACGATAACGTCGATGTTCTCGGAGATGTCATCGGCGGACATGTCTTCGGCGCCGACGAGCGTGTGGAACGTTCGTCGGTCACCGCTCCGAAGCTGGACGGTGTTTTTCATCCGGTTGACCGTTTCGACGACGTCGTCGTCGGGTTGCAACGGCGTCGGCATCTTACCGCGCGGACCGAGAACGGTACCGAGGTATCGACCGATGTCTTGCATCATCGACGCCTCGGCGATGAAGAAGTCCGTTTCGTCCGCGAGGTCTTTTGCCGCGTCGTTGTCATCGCCCAAGTCTTCCAGTTCGTCGCCCGAGAGAACGTCGTCCGCGACGTCCTCTGCGCGAAGGGCTGTCTCACCCTCCGCGAAGACGACAATCTTGGTATCTTGGCCGGTTCCAGACGGGAGTACGATACTCTCGTCGACACGATTCGACGGATCGTTTAAATCGAGGTCGCGCAAGTTGATTGCGAGGTCCACCGTTTCGCGGAAATTCCGCTCAGGTGCGTCCTCGAGTGCGCGAGAGACTGCTTGCTCTATCTCATTATTTGCCATCGTTCACCTCCGTAGTACGCAGGAATGCTCCTACGGGTCAGTGAAACAGGCCATGCCTGTCTCACCCGAATTTGACGCATGCGGAACTTAAACCCGTCGAACCATTTCGGCGAAATACCCCGCCGAGCCACCATTGGTTTGCGGTTTGGGCACGAATCACGTGCAGACAGCGATGACGATATCGACGCTTCTCACCGGCCTCGTGGCCATCGCGCTCGCGTCCGTGCACCTCGGTGCCGGGCAGGTACGCGCGTTTCGGGAAATTCCACGGAATTACTGGCTCTCGATCGCTGGCGGGGCATCCGTCGCCTACGTCTTCGTTCACGTCCTCCCCGAACTCACGGGCGGGACGATACTCGAATCGGTGCCGTTCCTCGCCGGATTCCTCGAACGACACGTCTACCTCGTCGCGCTCTCCGGGTTCGCACTGTTCTACGGGTTGGAACGCCTCGCGGAGGAATCCGGTCGCGACCACGATGACGGTAATCGACCGGTAAACATGAACGTCTTCTGGATTCACATCGGCGCGTTCACCGCATACAACGCGCTCATCGGCTACCTGCTCGTGCATCGGGAGCAACCGGGAACCATCAGTCTCCTGCTGTACGCGACGGCCATGGCGCTTCACTTCATCGTCAACGACTACGGCTTTCGGGACCACCACCGGGACACCTACGACCGGGTCGGCCGCTGGGTGCTCGCCGCCGCCGTCGTCGTTGGCTGGGGAATCGGTATCGCCACGCACGTGGATGAAGCCGTCGTGAACACCCTCTTTGCGTTCCTCGCCGGTGGCGTCATCCTCAATGTCATCAAAGAAGAACTCCCGGAAGAACGGCGAAGCCGCTTCTGGGCGTTCGCACTCGGTGCCGGTGGCTACTCGGCGATACTGCTGTGGATATAGTGGAAGAAGAAACCGATTACGCTGCGAGTGCGTCGTCGTACTCGCCCGCGTCGACTTTCGCTTTGAACTCGCGTGCGTCGACGCCCTCGATGGTGACACCGAGCGAGGCACACGTTCCGACGACTTCCTTCGCCGCGTTCTTCGTGTCGTAGGCGAGGAGGTCGGGTTTCTTCTGTTCGGCGATCTTTTTCACTTGGTCGATGGAGAGGTCGGCGACGAAATCCTTCTGGGGTTCGCCGCTGCCAGTATCGAATCCGGCCTCGTCCTTGACGAGCGCCGCCGTCGGCGGGACACCGATTTCGAGGCTGAAGCCGCCGTCGTCCTCGACGAAGACGGTGACCGGCACTTCCGTGCCGTCGAACGCAGCCGTCTGCTCGTTGATTTCGTTGACGACTTCCTGCACGTTGACCGCCGTCGGGCCGAGTTCCGGGCCGAGTGGTGGGCCGGGGTTGGCCTGTCCACCGGGGACGAGTACTTCTATCGTATCTACCATACGTATCCGAAATCTCGCCGGAGTTTTAAGGATTTCTTTTCGGGTGCTGGAGAACGGTGGGATCGGCTCTCCGCGGGTACGAACGGTTCCCTAAGTCTGCGGGAGGAAACGAACGGCGTCTGTAGCTCGTTTACGGCAGGCTGACGCCGTGCCGTCCCAAAAATCGACTCGCGTTCTTGATCTCGACCGGACTGCCGATGAGACGGAGCCACTCGTCGCATTCGCCGCTCGCCGAAACGATCGTCAGCATGAAGTTGTGTTCGAGTTCGCAGCGGATCCCATCGAGCGCGTCGCGGTGGAGGACGATTTGCGTGCTATCGCGGAGACGGGCAGGGTCCGGCATTTGACTTCACATCATGTGACAGGCCGAAACGTATTAACGTGTCGAATCACGGGACGAACTCCCGCTGACGCGAAGGAACAACTTTTTCGGCGGTCACGGCTGACGTGTTGCTAATGGGACTGGAGGAGGAAATCGAAGCACTCCGCGAGGAAATCTCGGACACGCCGTACAACAAGTCCACCGAGAGCCACATCGGTCGGCTGAAGGCGAAACTCGCGGAGAAAAAGGAGAAGCTACAGAACCAGTCCTCCGCCGGTGGCGGAGAGGGATACGCCGTCGAGAAGACGGGTGACGCAACCGTCGCATTCGTCGGTTTCCCCAGCGTCGGCAAATCGACGCTGTTGAACTCGCTCACCGCCGCGGAGAGCGAAGTCGGTGACTACGAGTTCACGACGCTCAACGTGAACCCCGGGATGTTACAGTACAACGGCGCGAACATCCAACTTCTCGACGTGCCGGGGCTCATCGAAGGTGCCGCACACGGGCGCGGTGGTGGACAGGAAGTCCTCTCCGTGGTTCGTGCGGCCGACCTCGTCGTCTTCGTCCTCTCCGTCTTCGAAATCGACCAGTACGAACGCTTGCAGGAGGAACTGTACGAGAACAAGATTCGGCTGGACTCCACGCCGCCCAGCATCTCC
>NZ_JBAWAC010000273.1:0-2598 GCF_049589095.1 Haladaptatus sp.
AAGCTGAAGACGAGGACGGTCGCCAGTCCCGCCTTCGACAGCGGGATGATTATCTCCCAGACGATGCGCCACGTGGGCGCGCCGTCCATCATCGCGGCCTCCTCGTAGGAGGTCGGGATGTTGTCCATGTAGGTTTTCAACAGCCACGTGTTGAACGGGACGGCGGTCGCGGCGTAGTACGACGACAGCGCGAGTTTGCTGTTGTCGAGCCCGAACTGGACGAACGTGGCGTACAGCGCGATGAGCGCCGCGATGCCGAGTCCGCCGCCGACTTGCGTGAACAGGACGTACAGGTAGAGCACCTTCGACCGGAAGAGGAACTTCCGCCGCGAGAGCGCGTACGCCGCCGGAATCACGATTGCCATCGTCAAGATGACGGTGGGCACCGCGACGGTGAAGCTGTTCCAGAGGAACAGCGGGAACTGTGAACAGCCGTCGAAACGCGCGCAGTTCACCGTGGTCGAAACGCCGGGCGTCTGTAGCGCTATCTCCGTGCCGAACAGGTGAACTGCGATCGTGTAGCTCGGTATCGACATGCCGCCGAGCACCCATTTGTAGGCGTCGAGCGACGGTTTCTGCGGCAGGATATGGATCCCGCTCGAACTGTAGAGCGACCCGCCGGTCCCGGAGAGGGAGGCGAGGAAGATCCAGTAGATCGGGAACAGCAGTGTCCCGACCATCAACAGCGCGAACGCGGTGGCGACGAGTGTCGCCGCAACTCGTCGCGCCGACACTTCGCCGGTTCGCAGGCCGTGGACGGTGTACCGCGCCGACTCGACGGCGCGGGCGGGTGCTCCGAGCGCGTGTCGAACGTCCTCGGCGAAGCCGCCGAGGATCCCGTCGTTCATTCGTTCACCCCCTCCGCGAGGCGGCCGCGTTTGACGTTCAGGAACATGAAGCCGCTGATGACGATCAACGTCGCGGTCATGATGGCGGCCCCCTTCCCGTACTTGTCGAAGCGAAACGCCTCACGGTAGCCGTAGACGATGAGCAGTTCGTTCTGGCGGAGCGGTCCACCCTTGTTCATCACGTACGGGATGAGGAACTGCTGGAACGACGCCGCCGCCGTCAGGATCGACGCGAAGAGCACGGGTCGCTTGATGGACGGAAGCGTGACGTGCACGAACCGGTTGAGGAATCCTGCGCCATCCACCATCGCCGCGTCGTGGAGTTCCTCGGGCACATCCTGCAGCGCGCTCACGATGATGATGACCATGAACGGGTAGGCCAACCACGCTTCGGTGACGTTGTACGCCAGAAACGCGGTCCACCGCTGGTCGAGCCACAGAACCGGCTGAAGGTGCAGTCCGGTGAGCACCTGATTCGCCAGGCCGTATCGGGCGTTGCTGAAGATTCCGCGCCAGACGGTGATGGTGAAGATGGTCGGCAGGCCCATCGGGATGATGATGAGCGAACGCATGTAGCGCCGACCGATGACGTAGGGATTGGTCAACACGAGCGCGATGCCGATGCTCAGCGCGACTTTGAGGGCCACGCTCGTGAACACGAACAGCCACGAGATGCCCATCGAGTTCCAAAAGCCCGCGTTGAGCGGGAGCGTCGTGCTGAATCCGAACAGAATCAACTTGAAGTGCGGCGTGCCGAACAGCACCCTCCGGTAGTTGTCGAACCCGACGAACGAGTACTCGTGTGTGAACAGCGTCAGGTTCGTCGCGTCCGTCAACGACAGATAAAACGAGTAGAGGATGGGGTAGAACATGAACGCCGAGAACAGAAACAGCCCCGGCAGTATCAGTAGCAGGGGCAGGTCGTCCCGGTCGAACACGGGATTTTCCAGCGCGTTTGCGCCGCGATTGAACGTCGAGCGAATACTCATGTAGCCTCAGTCCCAGTTCTGCTTGATCGTCTTCTCCGCCGCTTCGAACGCCGGTTTCGCGTCCTGCTTGCCTTTCAGCACCTTGAGGAACGCGGATTTGACCGGGTCCCACACCTTCTGCATGTGCGGGGCCGTCGGCATCGGTTCGCCCATCTGGACGGATTCGGAGAAGCCTTTGACGGCTGGCGGAAGGTCGTCGCTTCCCGCGAGGTCCTTGTGAACCGGGATGAAGCCGTGGTCCTTGGCGAGGTCGAGGAGCAGGTCCGTGTTCGTGGTGTGCCACTCGGTGAACTTCCGAGCGGCCGCGGTGTTCCCGTTCTCCTCGTTCATCTTCTTGGCGAAGTACCACATCTTCACGCCGGTGTACGGTTTCGGTTTCCCATCCTTCGGTTTCGGAAGCGGGACGACGCCGACGTCGAGACCCTTGTCACGGACGGTGCCGAGATACCACGGGCCGTTGATGGCGAGCGGCGCGTTGCCCTCGTTGAACACGGCGGCCTGCGGGTCGTACTTCTGGTCTTTCGGGATATACTTCGCCAGTTCGTCGCGCACGAACCGGAACCCTTTGAGCGTCTCCGACTTCGCGAGGCCGAGTTCGTCCTTCTTCTCGTCGTAGTAGTAGCCGCCGAAGGCCTGCGCGTAGCCGCTGATGAAGTAGGGGTCGATGGGGAACGAGAGGCCGTATTTCCCGTTCGACGGGTCGTGGTGTTCCTCCATGATGGACTGCATCTCCTCGACCGTTTCGGGCGGTTCGTCCACCA
>NZ_JBAWAC010000274.1:0-3718 GCF_049589095.1 Haladaptatus sp.
ATCCCGAGACCGAGATAGTACGTCGGCCACGAAACGTCGTGTTCTGCGACGACCTCCATATACACCTCAACCTCGCGCGCGCGGTCGTTGAGGACCAGTTCCTTCGACCGTTGGTCGTACTCCACAATGCCGAGGTCGTCGAGTTTCGGGAGGTGTGTCTGATGGAGCGAAACGTAGACACTCTTTCGAACGTTTCTGGGCGGGGGAGATTCCCCCGTTTCCAGCGTGGCGATGTGTTCCGCGAGGTCGTCGACGGCCAGTGAATCACCTGTTTGACGGAGATAGCGAATCGTTTCGCGTCGTCGGTCGTTCCGCAAGACGTTATGAATCTGACTCTCGTCGAGTTCCCCTTTCGTCCTCGGTTCGGTGAGTTTCATAGCTTGGAGGTAAACATGAGATTATCTCCGAGTTCGATACACACACATATATTATAACCAAGGGTATTAACTTTGCCACCCAACAGGCGTTTATTTCGAACAGTATTTTCCACGAACCACTTTGCCGCAAGCGATTCACTCACCGTCGAGATGGGTCGAGTTAACTCGTCTTCTCACACGATGCCGGACGAGTTCTCAAAGGAATTGCACCGTTTTTGAACGACTATAACTTATTCGACGTTTGCAACTTCGTAGGCGACACCAACGTCCCGGAGGGCGTCGGTGACGCGCCCGACGCTGTCGGAGGTTGCGACGATGACCACGTCCAAGCCACGCTCCGCGGCCTCGGCGGCGACTTCGCCCGCGGCGAACGTCGTGTCGGGTTCGAGACCGGCGGACTGTAGTGCGACGAACGCTTCGACACCGGTCGCCGCGAGGACGGGAGCGGCGTCACAGACGGCCGCCAACGCGTCCGAATCGACCGACCGACTTCCTCCGGAACGGACAGGGGGAACCTGATACACTGTCACGTGGCCGGGATCGAGGTCGATGATACCTTCGAATTCCGTCACGCCGACTTCCGTGCCCTCCTCGGCGTCCGTCGTGGCGATACCAGTCGCAGGCCCTTCGTCGCCCGGCGTCGCGTGGAGTAATCCATCGGCGAGTGTGAGCGAGACGGTCGTTCCCGCGTCGATGTCGGTCCGTGCGATTGCGGCGTCCTCCCCGACGTTCCCGAGGATATCGTCGGTGACGTGATCCGCGAAGCGCCGTACATCGGTCGCGGATTGCAAAAGCCAATCGACGCCCTCCTTGGTCACCCGATAGCGGGAGCGCCCTTCCTTTTCTACGAGCCCGTCGTCCACGAGGCCGCGAATGTACTCGCTAACGGCTTGGCTCGTGACGCCGACGGCGTCAGCGATTTCGCCTTGACTCACCGCCGGTTGGCGGTCAGCGATCTCCGAGAGGATTCGAAACCGGGTTGCGGCTCGCTTGTCCTCCAACACGTCGGCCATACCCGAACCGTCGGGCGGGACGATAAAAATACCAGCGGTCGGCGAGTGAAAGCGGGAGACGACCACCCCGTGTGGAAACGCATCGGGTGCCGACGTGTCCGGGCGATTTGAAGAGCGTCAACTCTATATTTTCCGAGAACAAGGACGAATCGTGATCGAAGTCGCCCCTGCCGCCCTTTCCGTTCCTCTCTCGTTATCGGTCTCGTGGCTGACGACGACGTTTCCCGATTACCTCGTGTGGGTCGTCATCGCCGCGTTCATCGCCACCGCCGCGCTCGAAGGATACGACCGCGATCTGGCACGTGGCGTCGGCATGGGAGCATGGGTGCTGTTCGGGCTCTTTTGGGGCGTTCTCTTCCCGCGATTCGCGTTCGAGATGCGGAGTTTCATCGAGGGTACGTTGTGCCTCGTCGCGGTTCCGTTGTGCGTATATACGGGCTACCAGTTGTACACCGGACGGGATTCGCTCTTCGTCCTCTCCCGGGGCGTCGCGGCGATGGGACTCATCTACGTCCCGTTCCTGACCATCGAACCGCTCCGTCAGTCGATCGTCGAACTCGTGAGTGCACAGACAAACGCCGTCATCCACCTGCTCGGGTACGACCCCGACTTCACCATCGCGGAGCAGAACGGCTATCACAGCGCGTTCATCTTCCACGACAGCAACGGCCACCGGTATTACACGTATCTCGTTTTGGCGTGTACCGGAATCGGCAGCATGAGCATTTTCGGCGGCCTCATCGCCGCCGTCCGCGCACCGCTCCGCCGAAAGATCAGCGCGTTCGTGATGGCCATCTCCATCATCTGGGTGCTGAACGTCATCCGCAACGTGTTCATCTCCGTCGCGTTCGGCAACCAGTGGTTCCAGATATTCATCGGTCCCGTCACCAGTCTCACGGGCTACACCGACCCGAAGATGGTCTCGTTCTTCATCGCGGACAGGGTGTTCAGCCAACTGCTCGCCGTGATATCGCTCGTCATCATCCTGTGGTTGGTGGTCCGTATCCTCCCCGAACTGCTGACGGTCATCGAGGACGTCATCTACCTCGTCTCCGGACGGGAGTACGACCTCAGCCAACGTACCCGAGCCGATGGTGGACGCTGAATTCACGGACCGCGCCGTTTTCCTGCCGTCCGCCGACGCGCTCGTCCTCGCCGACCTCCACATCGGCCGGGACGCGACGTCGAACGTTTCCCTGTCGCTCGGCGAGCGAACCGATTTGACCACGAGAGTTTCCGACCTCCTCGACCGTTTTTCCCCGAGCGAAGTCGTCCTCGCGGGCGACGTTCTCCACGCCTTCGACCGATTGCCGGAGGAAGCCGAAGTGACGTTCGCCGACCTCCGAGAACTCGTGGACGAAGCGGGTACCACGCTCGTCGTCGTGCGAGGCAACCACGATACGTTGCTCGACGAACTCGCCGACCCACGGGACGAGTATCGTCTCGCGGACGGGACGTTGGTCTGTCACGGCCACGAGGAACCCGACGCGGACGCGCCCCGATACGTCGTCGGTCACGACCATCCGGCCATCGAAATCGAGGGGAAGCGTCGTCCGTGCTACCTCTGGGGTGAGGAGACCTACCGGGGAGCGGACGTGCTCGTCCTCCCGGCGTTCACCCGTTTCGCGAGCGGAATGGTCGTAAACGACCTGCGAGGGGGCGACTTTCAGTCCCCGCTCGTCACACGGACGAATCCGCTTCGACCCATCGTCCGCGACGAGGATGCCGACGAAACCTACCGGTTCCCGCCGCTCGCCGAGTTTCGGAAACTGCTGTAATCCGTAGTTCGGAGGGGGAGTTGCCGAATCGTGTATCCCACGGGAAATCCTATCGAAGTGTCCAGCAAGCGTCGATTCGGAAATCGAACTGCAAGGGAAATTCGGTCGGTAGCGCTGGAGATTATAGA
This sequence comes from Haladaptatus sp., assembly GCF_049589095.1. Lineage (NCBI taxonomy): Archaea > Methanobacteriati > Methanobacteriota > Halobacteria > Halobacteriales > Haladaptataceae > Haladaptatus > Haladaptatus sp. Next base: position 3,297 of record NZ_JBAWAC010000274.1, read on the forward strand.
TTTTCGATCAGTTTTATCAGTCGATTATTCGAGACCGATACAAAGATATCCACGACTTTTTGTCCTCGTTTGTACGTTTTCTCGAACGAGCGAATCCGTTCGAGATCTTCACTCGCACGCTCATCGTCCACCCCTTCGAGGCGGTTCTCGGCGGATTCGAGTGCACGAGTCATGATGTCCAGTTCGCGTTGAACTTCCCGACGGAGAAATTCTTGGACGATGCGCCAAAGATCGGTTTCGGCCTCGTAAAACGCCTTTTTCCCTTCACCCGGAATCGAGCGACGGTGTACGACGTGAAATTGCTCCAGGCGTTTCATCGCCGTACTCACCGTGGACTTCGCATAGCCGCTCTCTTCAACGATTTCGTCGAGAGAAACCGGCCGATTTTCGAAGAACAGTATCCCGTACAGGCGTCCGTAACT
>NZ_JBAWAC010000275.1:0-10793 GCF_049589095.1 Haladaptatus sp.
CCACTCAGTAACCGTTTCAACATATGGCAACCTGACAACTTACAACTTTACCGAGAAAATAAACGCCTCTGCTACAACTAAGATTCCAACCCCTTATATCGCGAACGTCACGGTGGCTGATGGAACCATCGACGGAAAGCCATCATCTGTCGCGTACGTCACCATAGTCAACCCATCCATGCGTCGATATTCAACGAAATTGTTCGTTCACACGCTCGGTACGGACGGTAGTTTCTATGTGCCATCCCCACAACCCCATAACTCCACTCGGATCAAAGTCGAACTGCTCGACAAAGAAGACACGAAAATAGCGGGGGAGGCACGTCTCTACACGGGCAACCTGACGAAGAAGAGCGGCGGGATAGATCAAGTCGGATTCGCCGGGAAAGCTGGCGAGGAAACCAAGCAGTGGAACGAATCGTTCCAACCCGTTCGACCGACGTGGATGAGCAACCACTACCACTATACGAACGACACGTACTCCCAGGGTCCCGCCGAAAAACTCAGTGGAAATGAGGAAGTCGAAGGCATTCCGATTATCTACTTCACCCCGGCCCTGTTCATCGGACTACTGTTCGTCTGGCGGTGGCGCTGAGCGGAACGATTCCCGCCTACTTTCCCTTGCCACCGGCGTCTTTCGTCCGGATGATCGTCCGCATATTCACGAAGATGTCGCGCGGCGTCGTCTCCTCGTTCGGGTCGAACAGGTCGCTCACGCGGTAGAGCATCGCGGCGACCAACCTGCTCTCGCTCGACTCACCGCGTATGTCGTCGGCGATGTCGCGGAGCGTTTCCATCCGTTCTTCGTCCGGTCCGAGTGATTCGGTTTCGCCTGCCATTCTTATTTCTGCTGCTGTCGGCGGCGGTTGATGATGCCGACGTTGTTGGCGACGTTCTCGGTGAGGGTTCGGAAGGAGTCGCCGGTTTCGGTCTCGTCGTCGAGGACGATGGGAGTTCCTTCGTCGCCGCCGCTGCGGACGGAGGGGTCGAGCGGGATCGACCCGAGGAAGGGCATGTCGTGTTCTTCGGCGAACGCGGCACCGCCTCCGTGGCCGAAGATGTCGTGTTCGCTCCCGCAGTCCGGGCATTTGAACGTGCTCATGTTCTCGGCGATGCCGAGGACGGCCGTGTCGTGTTTACCGAACATCTGGAGTCCTTTGTTCGCGTCGTCGAGTGCGACTTGCTGAGGTGTCGTGACGATGACGGCACCGGTGACGGGGACGCTCTGGAGAAGGGTGAGTTGTGTGTCACCGGTTCCGGGCGGCAGGTCGACGACCATGTAGTCGAGTTCTCCCCATTCGACGTCCTCCCAGAGTTGCGTGAGCACCTTGTGGACCATCGGGCCGCGCCAAATGACGGGGTCGTCCTTGCCGGTGAGGAAGGCCATGCTCATCAGTTTCACGCCGAACTTCACCGGCGGAACGAGTTTCTGTTCCTCGGTCGCTCGTGGTCGCTCGGTGGCATCGACCATTCGAGGGACGTTCGGGCCGTACACGTCGGCGTCGAAGAGGCCGACGCGTGCGCCGAGTTTCGCCAGTCCTGCGGCGAGGTTGACTGCGACGGTGCTCTTGCCGACGCCACCCTTTCCGGAAGCGACTGCGATGATGTTTTTGACGCCGGGAAGGACCTGTTCCTCGGGGGAGAGTTCGGTATCGACACGAGCGGAGAGTTCGGCCTCTAGCCCCTCATCGGCGAGCGCCTCGCGGACGCGATTTGCGATTTCGGATTCATGGGGGGCGTAGGGTGCGCCGAGTGCGAGCGAGACCTGTGCGATACCGTCCTCGACGGTGATATCGTTGACGAGGCCGAGGGAGACGATATCCTCGCCGAGGTCCGGGTCCTGAACCGTTCGGAGAATCTCTCGAACGTCTGTTTCATCCATGTGATGATGATAGGGTACGATATGTCGATAAGGCTTGTGAACCCGATGGTGTCCTCGTGGCTGATGACAGTGAACCGAACGGTTCGTGGCTGATTTTCGCTAGCCTTTCAGTAGCTGGTAACCACATTCAGTTACGTTTCGGATACACCCGCCCACGACTTTAAGAATACTCGGACCAAAAAGTGAGTGATGCTCGAAGATTCGTTCGGGCGTGAAGTCACGGGGGTACGTGTTTCACTGACCGACCGGTGTAATTTCGATTGCGTTTACTGTCACAACGAAGGCCTGGGTGACACGCGTGGCCCGATGGAACCGGGCGACGACGAGATGAGTACCGACGACGTGATTCGATTTCTGGAAGTCGCCCGCGAATTCGGCGTCGGGAAAGTGAAGTTCACCGGCGGTGAGCCGATGCTCCGAGAGGATTTGGAGGAGATCATTCGACGGACTCCAGACGAGATGGAAACCTCGCTCACGACGAACGGGACGTTTCTCCCGGGACGGGCGGAGGCACTCCGTGAGGCGGGCTTATCCCGGGTGAACGTGTCACAGGATGCCCTCGACCCGAAAGCGTTCGCCGAGGTGACCAACAGCGGCGCGTACGACAAAGTGCTCGAAGGTGTCGAAGCGGCACTCGACGCGGGACTCGACCCGGTAAAACTCAATATGGTCGTATTCGAGGCGACGGCGGGCTACGTTCCCAAGATGGTCGAGCACGTCGCGGAAAACGATGGGCTGCAGTTGCAGCTCATCGAGTACATGCCCGAGTTGACGGGCAATCCCGAATGGGCGATCGATATCCAGCGAGTGCACGATTGGCTCGAAGAGCAGGCTGACGAGGTCGAAATCCGTGAAATGCACGGTCGAAGACGGTACTGGGTCGGAGAGGGGATGGTGGAAATCGTGGACCCTGTCGAGAACCCAAGCTTCTGTGCAAATTGTCATCGTGTGCGCGTCACGCACGAAGGATTCCTCAAAGGGTGTCTGAACCGTAACGACGACCTCCGACCGATGGGAGAGATGACGAAACCGGAGATTCGAACGGCGTTCCGTGAGACCGTCGCAAATCGCGTTCCCTACTACGGTGAGTACATGATCCAGAACGACGACGGTGAGTGGGAGATAAACGACCGCTACATCGACGACCAGTACATCGACGCCTGATCCTGTTTTATTTATCGCTTTTTATCTTTTTCGCGCACGCGAGGGCGACAAGGTTGATGATAGTTGCCTGCGGCGCTTCTCGTATGCGACGCCGGACACTACTCGCGAGGACGGGTACGCTTCTCGCTGGAAGTACGCTGCTGTCGGTTGCCGCTAGTGGGGGTGGGCAGGCAATGCTCGACCCGACGTATCGTCTTCTCCCGGGAACGAAGTACGAGACGGGCGTGTTCGTGCGGGAAGGAGTACGCGATGGCCCGACGGTGTTGGTCGTCGGGGGGGTCCACGGCGACGAACGGTGTGGGTATCGGGCCGCGAGCGAGATCGCTCGCTGGAAAATCGAACGTGGAAAACTGGTCGTCCTTCCGAAGGCGAACCGAGTGGCGATTCGAAAGAACCGGCGCGAAGGTGCACACGGGGACTTGAACCGACAGTTCCCGAGCGGTGAAGAGCCGAAGACGAAGTTGGCGCGAGCCATTTGGGGAGTGGTCGAACGACACGACCCGGAGATGGTGCTGGACCTACACCGTTCGCTCGGGATTTACGGCTATCACGAGTCGTCGGTGGGACAAGTGATCTGGCCGACCGATTCGGATCCGGCACCCGAATATGCAAAACGGACGGCGGAGCAGTTGAACGGGAGCGTCGTCCCGTGGTACATGCCGTTTCACGAGTATCGTCGGGGTGGCGAACTCGACGGATCGAGGCCGATGCTCGTGCACAAAGTCGCGGGTGACCTCGGCAGACCGGGGTACATCGTCGAGACGACGAAGTTTCTGCTCGACACGGATACGAGAGCGCGATGGGAAAACGCAGCAGCGACCGACCTGCTCTCCCGTCACGGAATCAAGCGGCGAGGAGGGCGGTCAACATGAAGCAGAGCCGAAATCCGGCCGTTCGACGAATACTCGCCGGACGGGCAGTTTGGGGATGGTATCTCCTGTTAGTCGTCCCGCTGGTTCTCGGTGCGGTTGATGTCAGACTTATGACAACGCTCGCATTGCCGGGTTACTTCGCGTTGACGTTGGGGAGTGCGTACGGAAGTCACCTGTTTCCGACGCTCGAACTGTGGGTGTTCTGGATACCGTTTTTCATCGGCGCGTATCTAGTCTCGGTGCCCCTTGCGGCGGTTTATCGTACTGTTCGAAAGTCATTCGTTGCGTTTAAATAGTAACCCCCGATAGAATAGAGTGCAGACATCTGTAGGGACGTGCGTCCCGAGTCCGGAAGGGCGAACATACACAAACGAGTGTGTCGAGGTAGCCTAGTCTGGCCCACGGCGCAGGGTTGCTAACTCTGTGGCGTCAAGCCTCGAGGGTTCGAATCCCTCCCTCGACGCTCCAATCAATCAACTATGAGTACCGAACAACCACAGGACGATGACGACGACCTTCGGTACTTCGTCCGCATCGGGCAAACAGACCTCGATGGGACGAAGTCCGTAGAGCGATCCCTCGCCGGAATGAACGGGATCGGTCGTCGCACGGCTCGAATTATCGCCGAGGAGGCGGGCGTCGACCGAACAGCGACGTTCGGCCGCCTCGACGAGGACGACATCGAGAGTGTCGTCGAAGCCGTGGAAAACTACGCCGACGAGGTTCCTGAGTGGCTCACGAACCACCGCAAGGAATACTTCTCCGGCGAGACGACCCACGAAACTGGTAACGACCTGTCGATGGCCCGCCGTCGGGACCTGAACAGGATGCAGATGATCGACTCCTACAAAGGCGTCCGCCACAAGCGTGGACAGAAAGTTCGCGGTCAGCGAACGAAGTCTACGGGTCGTACCGAGGGTACGATCGGCGTGAACGTCGAGGAGATCAAGGAAGCGGCGGCCGAAGAAGCGGAGGCTGACGAATAATGTCGCTCCCCGGTGAGAACACCAAGTTCTACGAGACGCCGAACCACCCATTCCAGGGCGAGCGTATCGCCGAGGAAAGCGGTCTGATGGACCGCTACGGCTTGAAGAACAAAGAAGAGCTTTGGCGAGCACAGAGTGAGCTTCGCAACTACCGACGCGAGGCTCGTTCCCTGCTCGGCGACATCTCGGGCGACGAAGCCGACGAGAGCAGTGAGTTCCTGTCGCGCTTGAAGCGACTCGGCATCCTCGGTGATGGCGACGAACTCGGCGACGTGCTGCTGCTCGACATCACCGACGTGCTGGAGCGCCGTCTCCAGACCGTCGCGTACCGAAAGGGTCTCGCTCACACGCCGAAACAGGCACGCCAGTTCATCACGCACGGTCACGTCACGGTGAACGGTCAGCGCGTGTCGGTTCCCTCGGCCAAAGTCGAAATCGACGAGGAAGGCGACATCGCCTTCGACGAGCACAGCCCGCTTGCGGACGACCTTCACCCCGAACGTTCGGAGGGTAACGAATGAGCGACAACGACGACAAATGGGGCATCGCCCACGTACACGCATCGTTCAACAACACCATCATCACCATCACGGACCAGACCGGTGCCGAGACGATCGCGAAGTCGTCCGGTGGGACGGTCGTCAAGCAGAACCGTGATGAGTCCTCGCCGTACGCGGCCATGCAGATGGCCGAAACGGTCGCCGAAGAGGTCAAAGCGGCTGGCATCGACGGCCTGCACATTCGCGTGCGTGGCCCCGGTGGCAACCTGCAGCAGAACCCCGGTCCGGGTGCGCAGGCGACGATTCGCGCACTCGCACGAGCCGGTATCGAAATCGGACGTATCGAAGACGTAACACCGATTCCGCACGACGGTACCCGCGCACCGAAAGGTAGTGGATTCTAAACCATGACCGAAGACTTCGACGTAGAGTTCATCGACCGCGGTGAACGGAAATCGCGATTCCTCGTTCGCAACGTCACTCCGGCGTTCGCGAACGGGATTCGCCGAGCGATGATAGCGGACGTTCCGACGCTGTCCATCGATACGCTCCGAGTCATCGAGAACTCCTCGGTGATGTTCGACGAGCAGATCGGACTGCGACTCGGGCTCGTCCCGCTGACGACGCCACCCGGAGAGTTCGAGGAGGGCGACACGGTAACGCTCAGTCTCGACGTTTCGGGACCGGGAACCGCGTTCTCGGGCGACCTCATCAGTTCCGACGAGATGGTCCAGCCCGCCGACGAAAACATCCCGATCATCGACCTGAAAGAGGGTCAACGACTCGAACTGGAAGCCGACGCGGTGATCGGTTCGGGTAAGGAACACACCAAACACCAAGGTGGCGTCGCGGTCGGCTATCGTCACCTGCAGCGCGTCGAAGTCGTCGGCGACCGGGACGAGTTCGAGGAGGAAGAGCCGCGAATCCTTCGCGGCGTCATCGAAGACGATGGCGAACTCGTTCCGACGGAGGCGTTCGACCACGACCTCACACAGCGGTTCCCCGGTAAGGAAGTCGAGGTCATCGACGTACCGAACGCGTTCGTGTTCCACGTCGAAAGTGACGGCTCGTTCACCGTCGAAGAACTGGTGACACAGGCCGTCGATTCGCTCACGGAACGTGCGGACGAACTCGAACAGGCAATTCAACTATAACCATGACCGGCCCTTACAACCTCCCTGACGTGTCCGCCGATTCGACCGGGAGTGTCAACTCCCGAGTGCGACGGACTCGCGGACGCTTCCCGTCCGCGGAAATCGAGGCACGAAATGCCTCGACAATCGAAAGTGGTTTTAAGGGCCACGGACAACACTGTGTTGCCCGCGAGGGTACGCACGTGTTCTTAGCGTGCAGGGATAGCCAAGTCTGGCCAACGGCGCAGCGTTCAGGGCGCTGTCTCGTAGGAGTCCGCAGGTTCAAATCCTGCTCCCTGCATCCGTTCTCTGTACTGGAGGAAGTAGCATGAGTAAAACTAATCCGAGGCTCAGTAGTCTCATCGCCGAACTCAAGTCGGTGTCCCGTGATTCGGGAGCCGACGTGTGGACCGACGTTGCAGCACGCCTCGAGAAACCACGGAGTACGCACGCAGAGGTCAACCTCGGCCGCATCGAGCGGTACGCGGAGGAAGAGGAGACCGTCATCGTACCCGGTAAGGTTCTCGGTAGCGGCGTCCTGCAGAAGAACGTCACTGTTGCTGCGGTCGACTTCTCGTCGACTGCGGAGACGAAGATTCAGCAGGCAAACGGCGAACCGATCCAACTCGAACAGGCAATCGAACAAAATCCCAGCGGTTCCAACGTCCGGGTGATTCGATGAGTATCGCAGAATTCGACGCAGATGTCGTCGTCGACGCACGCGACTGTATTCTCGGTCGCGTCGCAAGCAAGGTCGCACAGCGTGCGATGGACGGCGAGACGGTCGCCGTCGTCAACGCCGAGCAAGCTATCATCACCGGCGGCAAACAGGACGTACTGGACAAATTCGAGACGCGCGTCAACCTCGGCTCCGATCAGGGGCCGTACTACCCAAAGCGTCCGGACATGCTCGCAAAGCGAGCGATTCGGGGAATGGTTCCATACAAGAAGCCACGAGGGCGAGAAGCCTTCGAGAACGTGCGTGTCTACGTCGGCAACCCGTACGACGAGGATGGCGAAATCCTCGACGGGACGTCGTTGGACCGACTCTCGAACATCCGCTTCGTCCAGCTGGGCGAAGTCAGCGACTACCTAGGTGCTAACGTCACATGGTAACGAACACGAGCGGAAAGAAGAAGACGGCCATCGCTCGCGCCACGGTTACGGACGGCGAAGGTCGTGTACGAATCAACTCGAAGCCAGTCGAACTGGTGGAACCGGAAATGGCTCGCCTCAAGATGCTCGAACCGTTCCGCATCGCGGACGACGAGCGTGAGGGAGTCGACGTGGAAGTGAGCGTTTCGGGTGGCGGCATCACCGGACAGGCAGACGCCGTCCGCACCGCCATCGCTCGCGGCCTCGTCCAGTATATGGGTGACGCCGAACTTCGTGACGCGTTCATGGAGTTCGACCGTTCCCTACTGGTCAACGACGTCCGCCAATCCGAACCGAAGAAGTGGGGTGGACCCGGTGCCCGCGCCCGCTACCAGAAGTCCTACCGTTAAGGTGATCAACCCATGATGATTCCAGTCCGGTGTTTCACGTGTGGTAACGTAGTGAGCGAACACTGGCAGGAGTACAAGGCACGCGCCGAGACGCAGATGGGTAACGAAGACCCCGGTAAGGTCCTCGACGACCTCGGTGTCGAACGCCACTGCTGCCGACGGATGCTCGTCGCACACAAAGACCTCGTGGACATCGTCGCACCCTATCAGTAATGCCCCAACAACAATACTCCCGATACGAAAAAGCCCGAATCCTCGGTGCACGTGCACTGCAGGTGTCGTACGGCGCACCCGTTCTCGTCGAAACGGAGGAGTCCCAGCCGATACTCATCGCGGCAGAGGAGTACGACGCTGGCGTCCTACCGTTCTCGGTTCGACGTGAGGGGGCAGAATGACGCGAATCGAGAACGTCCGGCTCCGTCAGATACTCGATTCGCGTGGCAACACGACGGTCGAAGCTGACGTGTTGACCGAGAGCGGCGGATTCGGTCGTGCAGCCGCACCGAGCGGCGCGAGCACGGGCGAGTACGAAGCGATCGAACTCGATACGAGTGAGGCGATCGCCTCCGCTCGTGAGCATGCGGTCCCACGGCTCGAAGGGAACGTCTTCGTCGGCGACCAGCGTGACGTGGATCGTACCCTTCGCGCTGCGGACGGGACGGACAACTTCTCCGAGATCGGCGCGAACAGCGCTGTCGCCATCAGCATGGCCGCCGCGAAGGCCGCGGCGGACGTGCTCGGTGCACCCCTGTACCAGCACCTCGGCGGTGCGTTCCGTGGCGACAACTACCCGATTCCACTCGGGAACGTCATCGGGGGTGGCGAACACGCCACCGACGCCACGGCGATTCAGGAGTTCCTCTCCGCACCAGTCGGTGCGCCGAGCGTCCAGGACGCGGTGTTCGCCAACGCGGCCGTCCACCAGGAGGTCGCGGACATCCTCGCCGAGCGGAACATTCCGGCAGGCAAAGGCGACGAAGGTGCGTGGGCACCGTCCATTGACGACGACGACGCGTTCGAACTCATGGAGGAAGCCACTTCGACCGTTTCCGACGAGTTCGGATTCGAGATTCGATTCGGCATCGACGTGGCCGCAGCCGAGATGTACGATGCCGACGCGGACGAGTACCAGTACCGCGACCAAACCCGTTCGACCGACGAACAGATCGACTATCTCGCGGACCTCGTGAACGAGTACGACCTCGCATACGTCGAGGACCCGTTGGACGAGAACGATTACGACGGCTTCGCCAAACTCACCGAGAAGGTCGGTGACAAGACGCTGATTTGTGGTGACGACCTGTTCGTCACCAACGTCGAGCGACTTTCGGACGGTATCGAGAAGGGTGCCGGAAACAGCATCCTCATCAAGCCGAACCAGATCGGCACGCTTTCGGACGCGTTCGATGCCGTCGAACTGGCGATCGAGAACGGGTACGATCCGGTCATCTCGCACCGTAGTGGCGAAACCGAGGACACGACGATTGCACACCTCGCCGTGGCGACCGACGCACCGTTCATCAAGACGGGTGCGGTCAGCGGCGAGCGAACCGCAAAGCTCAACGAACTCATCCGAATCGAGCAGAACGTATCACGATTATGAGCGATAACGAATCCGAACAGGTAGAAGAAGAAACGGACGGTCTCGACGCCGCGGAAGAGGAGATCGACGCGGAACCGACCGGCGAGTCCGGTGCGGAACCGGACGTCGACCCTGACGACGACGTCGCCGCACAGGCGGACGAGACCGAAGAAGAAGAACCGCAGTTCGACGAGGACGTCCTCGGCGACGAGGAGGCAGACCTCCTCATTCCCGTCGAGGACTACCTCGGCGCAGGTGTCCACATCGGTACCCAGCAGAAGACCGAGGACATGGAGCGGTTCATCCACCGCGTTCGCACGGACGGCCTGTACGTCCTCGACGTGAGCAAGACCGACCAGCGAATCCGTACGGCGGCGAACTTCCTCGCCGACTACAACCCGGAGCAGATTCTGGTCACGTCCTCGCGCCAGTACGGTCGCTTCCCGGCCGAGAAGTTCGCCGACGCCGTCGGCGCACGTGCCCGCACGGGTCGATTCATCCCGGGTACGCTGACGAACCCGAAGTACGACGGCTACATCGAGCCGGACGTCGTGGTCGTCACGGACCCCATCGGAGACGCACAGGCGGTTAAGGAGGCCATCACGGTCGGCATCCCCGTCATCGCGATGTGTGACTCCAACAACTCCACGAGCAACGTGGACCTCGTCGTCCCGACGAACAACAAAGGTCGCAAGGCGCTGTCGGTCGTCTACTGGCTGCTTGCCAACGAGACGCTCGACCGCCGCGGTGCCGAACCAGCCTACTCGCTCGACGACTTCGAGAGCGAGATTTAACCGCCGTTTTCGACGCGATTTGTGCCTTTTCCGAACTCGATGGTCGATAGCGATTGCGTTCTGGAGTCAGTGATTTCGGGGTAGTATTCTGATGACGGTGGAAAAGAAGTCCAGGATTCAGTTCAGCGACTGCTCGATTTCGGCTTCGAGGGAATGAATCCGCTGTTCCAAGTCGGCAACCATCTCGGTCTGCTGTTCGTTTGCCGTGGCGATGCGCTCGACCGAATCGGAGACGTTCTCGCTTCGGTGGACGCTGTTGTCGATGATGCTCGCGATTTCCTCGGCGCTGGCGGCCTGTTCGTCGGTCGCGTCGGCGATTTCGGTGATCCCCACATCGGTCTCCTGAATCGCGGAGACGATCGACTGCTGATTTTC
>NZ_JBAWAC010000276.1:0-3880 GCF_049589095.1 Haladaptatus sp.
AGGGAGAACAGCCCAATCAGTAGTTATTTGTGACAAACGAAGGAGAGTTGAAACATGGTTGAAGAGAACGAGTCCGGTATGCAGAGCCTGAGTCGGCTGACAACTCTCGGTCTCCTGATGGGTATGATCATACTCGCCATCTATTCTGCCGTCTCGGGCAGGGACGTATCCGCGACGCTCGCGTATTTTCTCATGGCCGCCGTAATCGTCTATGGCGCTCACCAGGTACTCGATGAGCAGTCGGTTCCTGCAGTCGCCTCCGCGCTGGCTCTCTGGGTCGGTGGTATATACGGAATCCTCCTAACCTATCTCGGTATTGACATCGGTGACAATTACGTGGTCCTCGGGTTGCTGGCAGTCGGCGTGATACTCACCTACCGGGACAAGAATCCGCTTACAAAGTGAGGGACCACCCGCTCATCCGGACGCTCGTTCTCACCGAAATCCGACGTATCGCCGGAAAAATCGTTCAAAGAGAAGAAAACCGAGAAGCTCCGATCAGCGTCGCGTTCAGTTCAGCTTCGCGCTGACGGCTTCGATGACGGCGTCGAGCGCTTCGTCGCGCTCGCCGCGGAGGAATTCGAACTTGCCGTCGCGCGTGCCGACGGGGACGATTCCGGCTTCCGGTGCGCGGTCCTCGACGGAGTCAGCGATCTCGCGGACGTTGATCTCGCCGTCGCTTCGGATGTGAACCTCGTCGTCGGCGAGACCGAGGGTGACGTTCTGGTCACCGGGTTGTCCCGTCATGTCGCGGCGGTGGAGCGCGTCGAGGAGCACGGCCGTCGATGGGAAGTCGAAGCGGTGGGTGTACGCCTCGGTGTCGAGGACGGTGAAAGTGACGCCGTTCGCGCCGCGAACCGTGAGGTTCGGCTCGGCGGTGTCGAGTTCGTTTTCGAGCTTCGTACGGAACTGCTCACTGACGTGCTCGGCGAGGTCGCGCTTCGCGTGCTCGAACAGCAGGTCGGTGATGAGTTCGCGCTTGTCCTCGTAGGACTGGTAGTAGGCTTCCAGCGCGACTGCCTCGCGCAGGGCCGTAACGTGGTCTTCGTCGTAGCCCGCATCCGTCGCGAGCTCGGTATATTCGGACGGGGTATCCTCCCAGTAGCTGACTGCGGGGAGGTGGGAAACGTCGTCGCGCACGTCGTCGTTGACGTGGGCCGCGACGTTCGCACCGAGGACACCCGCGGTCACGTCGTCGCCCGAGTCGCCGAGGAACGGGTTGACGACGACGTCGGCGGTTTGGGCGACTTCGTCGTCCGGGTAGTGCGTGTCGATGACGACGTGAGGCGCACCGTAGATGTCGAGGAGCGAGAGTCCGTCGCTCGATTCGACGGTGCTTCCGGCATCGATGAGGACGAAGAGGGGCAGTTTCTCGTCGTGGCGCTCGCGGTTGTCGAGCATCATGGTCGCGTCCTTCGTCGCGTCCTGCATGTCGTAGAAACCGTCTTCGAGCGGTCGGCGGTCGAAGTAGTGATACTGGGCGTCGCTTCGTGCGTGTTCGTCACGCACGAGCGGGAGGACGGCGCGTTCGATGGCCGCTCCGGCCACGTAGCCCTCCGCGCTCGCGTTGTGTCGGACGATAACGGGGCGGGATTCGATGACCGCGCGGCGGATTGCACCGGCGGCGTCGCGGACGTCCCCGTGAATGGCTTCGACGGCAGAGTCGTCGGCGAGCGGTTCGACGTCTTCGGGACGGGCCTCGTCTTCGAGCGCCTGTGCCAGTCGGTCCTCGACGGTCGCCTCCTCCTCTTCGGTGAGGGCTTCGAGGTGTTCGGTCTCGACTTGGAGTTCGTTGTTACGGAGTTCGACCTCGCCGACCAATCGGGCGATGTCGCCGGTATCGACTTCGGGGTAGGCACGAACGCCTGCTTCCTTGAACGCGGCGCAGTCCACGACGGCGGTTTCGTCGCGGAGTTCGAACACCGTCGGGCCGCTCGTCTGGCTCGCGCTCACGATTTCGCCCTCGATTCGAACGCTGTCGCCGACTCGGTCGCCCAGCGTTTCGATCTGGACGCGTTCAGGCTGTTCGGTTTGGGAGGAGACGGTAGCGCCTCCGACCGCGTTCCCGGAACCGTCGGTCGTCGCCGGCTGTTCCGATTCGGATGCAGATTCGTGTTCGGACGCGGATGCGGATTCGTGTTCGGATGCGGATTCGGAATTCGATTCCGATTCGTCCGACGTGGTTTCGTCGTTCGATTCACTGGGGAGGTGCACGTCGGTACCGTCCTGAATCAGCTTGCCGCGGAACTCGCGTTCCGATTGGCGAATCGACGAGCTGAGATCGACGTTGCCGTTGTCGCGCACACCGATGACCTCGACGAAGACTGTGTCGCCTTGGTCCCAGTTGAGGCTTTCGAGCCGCTGGTCCAACTCGCTCTTGTGAAGCAGGCCAGTGACGCGGTCACCGATGTCGATGAAGACGCCGAAGTCGGCGAAACCGTCGACGGTACCTTTGTAAAATCGTCCAGTAGCGAGCTGCTCCGGGCTGTTTCCGTTGAATTCAAAGAGAACGTCCTGCTCGTGGCTCGAACAAATCGGGCCGTCAGCAGGCGTCCCGCAAATGACGCAGTTACCCATTTATACTGGCAAAGAATAGTCCAGGCCTAAAACGATTGTCGAATTCCCGGCGCGGTTCTGAGCCGACCACGCGAACGTCAACTCAGTAATAGTAGAACGAAAAATCGTCGCCACAGGATTGGCATCGGACGAGCGTCCCCTTCAACTGGTCGTCGGATTCCGCTTGACCCTGTCCGTCGGGTGCGATATCGACAGTCGATGCGGACCCACAGTGGGGACACCCGATGTTCATACTGCTCGTAACTGACTGAGACATACGCTTCCTTTCAGCGGTCGAGCCCATAGTTATACCCTCGTTAACGAAATCGGCACGAGGAGCGAAACCACGAAACGATCGGATTATAGACTCGTTACATTCACGCGCGATACGTTCAGTTCACGCTCGATACCGGTGGCCAAAGACGAGCGCGACGACGTTCAGTACCAGCAATAGGAGGAACGTTTGCTGTTGTCCAGCGGTGTCGAGACCGCTGATGAACAGCGGAATGTAGAGAAACGGGAGTACAACTGCTCCCCAAAAACCGATGAACCGAAACGAGGTGACGACGGAGTACGGGAACGATGAACGTCGCTCGCCGTCGTCCGATGAATCACCCAGCTCGTCCGGGGCGATGATGGTTGACATGGTCTCCGAACAATGGTACACCATGACACGATATTATTATTGATTCCTTAACGGATCGGGGAGGAAAAACAGGGCGAAACGGACGATGGAATAGGGTGAAGCAGACAGTCGGATGGGATGGAATGGAGATCGGAAGGGTCCCCGTTCGGTCGCTACTCGAAGACGGGACTGTCGTCTTCGAGCGTTTCGATGTCGTCAACGATCTTCTTCGCGGCGTCGGGGAACAGCGCGACTTGTACTTCGTTGCCGTCCTCGTCCTCGAACACGAGTTTGACGCGTTTGTCCCCGAACGCACGCGCTTCGGCGGATTCCACGTTAAACAGTTTCGCCGACGCCGTTTTGTTCGCGGGTCCGACGTTCTTCAAGGAGCCGTCTTTGAGTTCGACCATGAAATCGTCCAGCCGTAGGTTGAGCATACTCCCGATACGCGCTCACACCTTTAGTTACCACGGAACGACGTGCGCCGGTTCGATCGTCGCCGTCGTCGCCGTCACGACTCCGCTACTCGCGCCGTAGGATGTGGCAGTTTCGACACCGGGCTTCGTAGGACTCCTGTGCGCCCACCAACATCGTTGGATCGTCCATGTGTGCGGGTTCGCCGTCGATGAGCCGCTGGTTTCGCGTCGCGGGTTCGCCGCACTGCGCACAGATGGCTTGGAGCTTTTCGACGTACTCATC
>NZ_JBAWAC010000277.1:0-3378 GCF_049589095.1 Haladaptatus sp.
CGGACGACAGCGAGGAGGCGACGGAGTTGGCGAACGACGCGCGAGAGTCCATTCTCGACATCGACGAGCACGCGCGCGCGATCGACAAACTCCTACGCAAGCAGGACCCACAACAGGCACAACTGCTTGGGCTGGTGGTCGACTCGCTCTCACGGTGTGCTGACTACGGCGGCAACATCGCCGAGACGGCGCTCCAGAAGGCCGCGCCGCGCCCGTAGGAAAACGAACCCTGACTGCTATTCGATAGCGGATTTTCGAACGCCCGCGTGGCGGCCCCGTTGCCAGACGTACAGCAGTGACGACGCCGAGAATTGCCCGCCCGTGTCCGATTTCGTTGATGGGGAACCGAGTGGTTCCCCGTGGAAATATGTGAGATATTCGATACTCTGCCCGAAACTTTCGCTCGGAACGACGCAGTCGCTACGTTCCCTGCGAATCGAAAGAATCGGGGTCGATTATTCGTCGTCGATGGCGACAGCGTTGACCTGTCCGGTCTGGCCGGGACGGGAGGTCACGCGGGCCTTGCCCTCGTTCGTGACGATGACGGCACCCTTCGTGATGATGTTACGGCGGGCGTAGTTCGGGTTCGCGCCGTTTTCGAGCACGTCCTGAATCGTCGCGCTGACCGTTTCGCCGCCGTCGGTCACGTTGGCGACGTTGGTCGTGAGCGCGCGAATCTTCGAGTTGCGGCCACGGGCGTCCGTGGTGCGGAAACGCGGTTCGCCGACCTGTGTTTCGGTGGGCTGACGGCCGAGTTCGTGCTTTTTCTTCTTGTGGAAGGGCTTCAGTCGTCCACCGGTTCGCTTTCGCGTGGAGCGTCCTTGGTCTTTCATACCGGGAAGGTAGCCTACGAAATACTTCAATGACTCGGTTCGCAGTCCTACATCGCCAGATTTAGGCCCTCGTGTCCAGTCTCGCCGGACGATGAGTCTGCGGATAGCAGTCGCAACGCCGTTTCAGCAGCAAGGGCGCGAACGCATGCGCGAGAGCGAATTCGTGGTCTCGCTGTCGCTCGACCGGGACTGGTTTTCGCCCGACCAAGCGAAGCGCCTCGTTGACGTCGCCAGCAGTCAGGGATTGTTGTCACACGACGACGACGAACTCGTCGCGGAGTTCGACCCCTCGACAGTCGAGATTCCCGAGGAGTTCGTTCCCGACGAGAGCCTCTTGCAGGAGCAATCGACCTTCGAGAAGGTGCTCGACAAGACCGTCGCACACGGGACGACCAAACAGACCGCGGTCGCCGAAATCAACGAAC
The DNA here is from genome assembly GCF_049589095.1 of Haladaptatus sp. Classification (NCBI taxonomy): domain Archaea; kingdom Methanobacteriati; phylum Methanobacteriota; class Halobacteria; order Halobacteriales; family Haladaptataceae; genus Haladaptatus; species Haladaptatus sp. The sequence continues at coordinate 1,259 of NZ_JBAWAC010000277.1, forward strand.
TCCAGCGGAACGCCGGAATCACCGTCGAGGCCGCCGCGGTCGTCTATGCGCGGAAGAAAGGTATCGACGTGAGCACCGAGGCGACCGAGGCGCTCTCGGATCTCAAAACGTAAACCGACGCTCTCCCAATCCGAACCATGGTCGTTGACGAAATCACGGACGGAATACGGATCGCACAACTGCTCTCCTCCGAATTCGACGGCAGGGAGGATCCACCGCTCGATTCCGTCACCGTCGTGAACGCCGACCCGGACGTCGAACCGACCGAGGACGGGGCGCTCGCCTACGAACTCGAACACGAAGGGGACGACGACCCGTTCGCGGAGGTGTTCGTCCATCCTGATAGGGTCCGTATCGAACTGGCCGGGGACGTCGAAGCCGTCGAACGAAAAGCCGCTGAATCCGACATTCGTGTCCGACCGAAAGCGGTTCGCCTGCCCCGTGTCCTCGTGTTCGTGGAAAGCGGCGCGGAGGTCAAACGAGCCGTCGATGCCGTCGTCGAAGCGCTGTAATCCTAGTCCTCGTTCCGTTCGGCCAGTTCCGCGATTATCCCCGGAAGCGCGGACACGAGTTCTTCCCGGTCGACGTACGCGTCCGCCGACGGTTCGGGTTCCGGTCCGTCGGGAAACAGCACCTGTATCGTCTTCATCCCGATGTCGCTCGCGCCGCGGATGTCCGCCTCCGGGTTGTCGCCGATGTACACCATCTCCTCGGGTCGAACGTCGAGTCGTTCACAGAGCGCATCGAACGCGCGGCGGTCCGGCTTTCCAGCTTCGAGTTCGCCAGTGACGACCGTCGCGTCGAAGTACTCCTCCCACCCCAACTGGTGGAGCTTTCCGCGTTGTGCCTCTACCGGGCCGTTCGTGAGCAGGCCGAGGCGATACTCCCGGTGGAGCTCCGAGAGAAGCGACGGGATGTCGCCGACCGACGCGAGCGAGTCCAGGATCGCCTGTTGATAGGCGTCGGTGAGTTCCTCCGCATCCGCTCCGAGACCATCGGCGAGCAGGTCGGCGAAGATGGGTTTCCGCGAGTCGCTCGTCAAATGACGACTGTGGGCATCGAGATACTCCTCACGGGTGAGTGATGGAGCACCGACTGCCTTCGTCGCATCCGCGAGCAGTTTCTCTCGCGCCCTCTCGGTCACGGCGAGGGTCTCGTCGAGGTCGAAGCCCACAGCGGTCACAGGCATTATATCGAACTCATGGGTCCGAACTGTCTTTACCAGTTCGATAACTCCTTGAGCCACCGCGAAAATTTCCGAACATGAACTTCTTCGACCGGCTCGCCGACCGCATCGAGACCACCGACAGCATCGTCTCCATCGGACTCGACCCCGACATCGAACGCATCCCCGACCACCTTCACGAATACGACCTGCCGCGCTGGGCGTTCAACCGCCGCATCATCGACGCGACCCACGAACACGCGGCCGTCTACAAACCCAACGCCGCCTTCTACGAGGACGGCGACGGCTGGGCCGCGCTCACCGAGACCATCGCGTACGCACACGGGAAGGGCGTCCCCGTCCTGTTGGACGCGAAGCGCGGCGACATCGGCAACACGGCCCGTCAGTACGCGAAACTCCTCGATTCGGCCGACGCCATCACCGCAAATCCCTACATGGGACGGGACTCGCTCGACCCGTTCCTCTCGCGCGAGGACAAGGGCGTGTTCATCCTCTGTCGAACCTCCAACCCCGGCGGGTCGGACCTGCAAAACCTCGAACTGGCCTCCGGCGAGACGCTGTACGAGTGGGTCGCCTCGCTCGCCGACCTCTGGAACGGCAACGGCAACGTCGGCCTCGTCGTCGGCGCGACGACGCCCGACGAACTCGAAGAACTGCGCGAGCGCGTTCCGGACCTCCCGTTCCTCGTCCCGGGCGTCGGTGCACAGGGCGGCGACGTCGAAGCCGCCGCGACCTACGCCCTCGCGGATGGTGCCGGGTTGGTCAACTCATCGCGTGGAATCATCTTCGCGGGCGAGGACGCGGGCGAGCAGTTCGCCAAAGCGTCCGGACAGGCGGCGAAGCGGCTCAAAGAGCAACTGAACCAGTACCGGTAACGAGAAGTAGGAATTATAACTGATGTGTCTCGTCGTCCGTGTCCGGCGGCGTGATATCC
>NZ_JBAWAC010000278.1:0-8669 GCF_049589095.1 Haladaptatus sp.
ACCCAACTGTTTGCCGGAGGTTCCCTGCCGCCTTTCTGGCGAGGCCGCCCGGACGAGACAGGGATTATTGCCGTTCGATTGCAGTATCTACAACATCGTCTATATAATCTCCCATCTCGTTCTGGATAATCGGAATAATTGTTAATGCCGCCTATTTACGACTATGAGACGGACGTACGGCCCTCCGGGTCGGCGTAACGACCACTTCCATGCAAACGACACGAATCGCAGTCATCGGTGGCGGAATCGTCGGTTCGAGCGTCGCGTATCACCTCGGCGGGACGGCCGACGCGGACGTGACGGTCTTCGAACAAGGCAAACTCGCGGACGAGACGACGGCCGCCTCGGGCGCGTTCTGCGGTCTCTGGGGCGATGAATCGCCGGAATATCGTCTACTCAAGGCGTACGGCGTTCGCCTCTACAACGAGTTCCTCGCAGCTCCGCAGGCGAACACGTCGTACACGCTCGCCCCCCGCCTTGGAATCGCTTCAACACCGGAGAAGGCCCAAGAGATGAGAGCCGAGGCCCACGAGTACGCTTCCGGGCCGGTCGAGTTTGTCCCCGGCGATGAACTCGACGCGGAACTCCTCCACCCGGGACTGGATACATCCACTGTCGAGGGCGCACTCTACCGTCCGAACATCGGATTTCTCGACGCGACCGAACTCGCCGCGGAGTTCGTCGCACGGGCGCGAGATCGAGGTGTGACCTTCGAGACGGGTACTAACGTCGAGGACGTGACGACGAATGACGGGTCCGTGATGGGTCTGGTTGCCGACGGCGACTACCGCGAGTTCGACGCCGTCGTCGCCGCGGCCGGACCGTGGAACACCCACGTCGCGGGATTGGTCGACCTCGAACTTCCGATTCGACACACCCTCGGTCCAATTCTCGTTTTCGATCCGCCCGCAGGCGTCCCCTACGACACGTTCAGCGTCAAACACGCCGAGAGCGGCGTCTATTTCCGCCAGCAACCAGACGGAACCGTCTTCGCAGGTCACTATCCCGGCGGCTACGACGAGGCCGGACGCGACATCGACCCCGCCGACGCGCCGACTGCGGTCCCTGCGGACCTCCGCGAGAAGATTCGGTGCGTAGTCGAGACGTACTTCCCATGGACAGAAGGCGCGCGCGTCGCTGACGAGTGGGTCGGGGTGCGCTCGCTGACACCCGACGGCGGCGTGATTGCCGGTTGGACTGAGGTAGACGACTTCTACGTCACGGGATTCAACGCCGCTGGTATCCAACTCGCGCCGGTCATCGGACACGTCGTCGCAGAACAACTCCTTCGCGGAAATCCGACGGAATACTACGACGCGGTTCGGCTCTCGCGGTTCGATGGCTTCACCGACGTGTTTCGCGAGTGAGTGGCGTGGGGTGATCACCCTGAACGGCCTGATTGCTCTCTCCTGCCGCTCACTCGACCAACCGACTCACTGCGTCGGAAACGACTTGTGCGGTCTCGACTACCCCGTCCAGTTGGACGTACTCGCCCGTCCCGTGGACGTTCGCCCCGCTGGGTCCGACGATGACGGTCGGAATCCCGGCGCGGCCGCCGAGGTGGTTGAAGTCACCGATACTGGAGAAGTAGCCCACGTCGCGATCGGTGTCGAACAGCGTGCGGATGCTCTCGAAGAACGGTCGCACGAGCGGGTCGTCCCCGTCGGTCACGTAGGGTTGGAAGTACATGTCCGGCTCCGGCGTCTCCCGAAGTGACACGTCCACGTCGCTCTCCAAGTCGAGGCTGGCGACGAGTTGCTCCGCGTCCGCGAGGACGGATTCGGCCGTCTCGCCGGGCACGACGTGACGGTCGATCGCCATCTCACAGCGGTTGGGGACCGAGAGCGGTTCGCCTCCACCCTCGATGGAGAGCAGGCAGACGGAACCAGAACCGAGTTTCGGGTGCTGGCCGAGTTCCAACCCTTCGAAGGCCGTTGCGAGACGTGCGGCGTCGAGCGCGGCGTTCACCCCCATGTCCGGTTGCGATCCATGTGCGGCCGTTCCGGTGACAGTCACCTCGTAGAGGAAGCGGCCACGCGCGCCGAGGACGATGGCCGGGTTCTCGATGTCCTGTTGGGTGATGGTCGGCGCGGGTTCGGTGACGACGGCGAGGTCACAGTCGTCGGTGAGACCGTCTCGAATCGTCGCGTCGGTTCCGAGGCCGAACGGCCCCTCTTCGTCCACGACGGCCGTGAGAATCACGTCGCCGCGGAGGTCGCGCTTCGAGAGGGCCTCGAAGGCGACGAGGAGCGAGGCGAGGCCGCCTTTCATGTCGCACGCGCCCTGTCCGTACAGTTTACCGTCCTCGATGCGGCCCGAACATGGATCTTCAGTCCAACCGTCGACGTGCTGGACGGTGTCCATATGCCCGTTCAGGAGGACCGTCGGTGCGTCGGGGTCGGTGCCTTCGAGGCGGGCGACGACGTTGTTCCCCTCGAAGCCGGTGATTTCGGGCTCCGAGACGGCGTGGTACTCCGGGTCGAGGCCGCGCTGGTCCAGCCAGTCGTAGATGTACGTGGCGACCTCTTCTTCCTGGAAGAACGGGCTCGGAATTCGAACCACGTCCTGAAGCAACTCGACCGTCTCGTCGGGGTCTATCTCGTCAGCGATACCGGCGGCTGTCTCGGACGTCGTATCGGATGACATGGCGGGAGAATTACTCCAGTGCCTCCGCGAGCGCCTCGCCGAAGAGTTCGATACCGACCGACGCCTGTTCCTTCGTGATGGTGAGCGGCGGCGCGAATCTGACCGTGCTCTGGCCGCACGGGAGGATCATCAGACCGTGTCGCCAAGCGGTGTGCATGACCGCTTCCGAGAGGTCGCCGTCGGGTTCCCCCGTCTCGGGGTCGACGAATTCGGCACCGATCATCAAGCCGAGGCCGCGCACCTCCGCTATTTGCGGGAACTCCTCCGCGAGCGCGTCGAGTTCGCCCATCAGGTGTGCGCCGACCTCTGTCGCGTTGTCCAGGAGGTTCTCCTCTTCGATGACGTCGATGACGGCGTTCGCGGCCGCAGCGGCCACGGGATTCCCGTGGTACGTGCTCGCGTGCGTTCCCGCGCCCCACGTCATCACCGCTTCTTTGGCGACCATCGCGGACATCGGGAGACCGTTGGCGATGCCCTTCCCCATCAGGGTGATGTCGGGTTCGACGCCCCAGTTGTCCATCCCGAACCATTCGCCGGTGCGGCCGAATCCCGATTGCACTTCGTCGGCGATGAGGAGAATCCCGTGGTCATCCGCGAACTCACGGAGGCGCTCGTGGAATCCCTCCGGTGGCACGACGTAGCCCCCTTCGCCCTGTACGGGTTCGACGACGATACCCGCGATTTCGTCTACGGGGACGCGCGTCCGAATCAGGTCCTCGAAGGCGTCGAACGTCGCTTCCATCGCGGCCTCGTCGCTACCGTACTTTCCGGGTTTCGGGTACGGAATGTGGTCCACGCCGGGGACGAGCGGGCCGAAACCGCGCTTGTACTTCGTCTTGCTCGCGGTGAGTGAAAGCGCGCCCATCGTCCGCCCGTGGAACCCGCCTTCGAAGGCGATGAATCGGTGGCGGCCCGTGTGATGCCGCGCGAGTTTCATCCCTGCTTCGACCGCCTCCGCACCGCTGTTGCCGAAGAACACCTTCTTCGGGGAGTTACCGGGAGCAATCGCTTCGAGTCGCTCGGCTAGCCGCGTCGGCTCCGGGGAGTAGTAGTCGCAGAACGCCGGGTGGACCAACGAATCGAGTTGATTCTTCGCCGCCTCCACGACCTTCGGGTGTCGATGGCCGACGTTCGTCACCGCGATACCGCTGGCGAAGTCCCAAAAGCGGTTGCCGTCCACGTCGGTCACGTTCAGTCCCTGCGCACTCTCGACGGCGAGCGGGTACGCCCGCGGCGAACTCGGCGAGACGACCTCACCGTCCGCCTTGACGAGTCGCTTCGCCTTCTTTCCCGGCAGGTCCGTCACGATGTTTGGTCCCGCTACCGACCGATTGTCTTGATTGCTCATGGCACGGGGTCTGTTGTGCTGAGTATTAAATTATAGGGAAAAAGTTGTACCAGTTCGGAATGTGAACGGATATTATCCTGAATTGTCGAATGCGGACCGCGCGCGGATGAACGACAGTCATCGTACCAAAGGGTCGAGTGAGCCTCGGATGCGCCGCCGTCCACGACCCCTGCTCGACAATTATCGAAGAAAACTCAACAAATTGGAAAGCACTTATATACCCTATTCGTCTTACTACAATCATGGCCGACGTGAACCTCGATGAGAAAGATTTCGAGATACTCCGCTGGTTGGATCGAGAAGGCGACGTTGACGTGGACGTAGAGGAACTGAGTGACAAACTCGGCATCAGTCCCTCGACGGTCTACTACCGCATTGAGAAGTACCGCGAGCGGGGCATCGTCACGGGGGAGGTACCGCATATGGACCGGAAGAAACTCGGACTGAATCTCACCGTTATCAGCGAAATCAAGAGCGAGTACGGCCCCGGATACGACGATATTGGCGAGCGTCTCTCCAACATCTCCGGCGTCCAGACGGCGTACTTTATGGTCGGTGAGAAGTCGTTCATCCTCATCGCTCACCTCCGCGACCACGACCACCTCCAGCAGTTCATCGACGACATCATCCACACCGACGGGGTCTCCCACTCGGCTACGAACATCGTCCTCAAGACGTTCAAGGACGAACCCCGACTCCTCGTCAACTACGACGACGAGGACCTCGAAGCCCTCCGTTCCTGAGCCTCGAAGGTCGTTCGACAAGCGCTATTCGCGACCGACTTCGGATCTCCCATCTCCCCCTTTCTCATCCTCACTCCGTTCTCATCTTCACTTGTCCTCTTCTCACACACTGGATTCTTCTCTATCCCGCACCAATTCTACCGCCAGGTCGACTGCCAACTCGTACCACATATTGCACTATGATCAAAATATACCGATCTGAATTGTAATTGGTTCCGCTAGAGGAAGATAAAAATAGGATCGCTACAAATCAGGACAGCGATGACGAAGGTAACAGATTTGACGAACGCGATCTCGGGTGCTGTCGACAGCGGGGATAGCGTCTACCTCGGTGGGTTCACGCACCTCATCCCCTTCGCCGCGGGCCATGAGATTATCAGACAGGGGTACGAGGACCTCCACCTCATGCGGGCGACGCCTGACCTCGTCTTCGACCAGATGATTGCCGCCGGATGCGCCTCGGCAGTCACCTTCTCGTGGGCGGGCAACCCCGGCGTCGGGAGTCTTCGAGCGTTCCGTCGCGCAGTCGAGGACGGCGTCCCGAACGAGATAACCATCGACGAGTACTCGCACTTCGGCCTCGTCTCGCGTCTGTTCGCTGGTGCGCGTGACATGCCGTTCGTTCCCCTTCGGAGCCTCGTCGGGTCGAGTCTCCCGGAGCACAACGACAATATCCGAACCGTTCAGAACCCGTTCGCCCCCGACGAACAGGTCTGTGTCGTCCCACCGTTGAACCCTGACGTGTCCATCGTCCGGGGGCAGCGTGCGAGTCCCGAGGGCGACGCGCACCTCTGGGGAATCACCGGCGACGTGGTCGACGCGGCCTTTGCCGCCGACACCGTCGTTCTCTGCGTCGAGGAAATCGTGGACGCCGAGACGCTCCGAAGCGACCCCAATCGGACCGAAATTCCGGGGACCGTCGTCGACTACGTGGTCGAAGCGCCCTACGGATCGCACCCCTCCTACACGCAGGGGTATTACGGTCGCGACAACGCCGCGTACCTCGACTGGAACGAGATGTCGAAGACGCACGAGACCACCCAGGAGTGGCTCGACGAGTGGGTCTACGGCGTCGAAGACCGTCGTGAATACGTCGAGAAACTCGGTGCCGAGCGCCTCCTCGACCTCGAACCGACCCACGACTACGCCGAACCCATCGACATGGGGCGATACGCATGAGCGACCTCGACTACACCGACACGGAACAGATGATAACGCGCGCGGCGCTCGAACTGCAGAACGACGACACCGTCCTCGTAGGGGTCGGCGTCCCGAACCTCGCGTGTAACCTCGCCAAGCGGACACACGCGCCTGATCTCCAGATGATATACGAATCGGGGACCGTCGATTCGAACCCCGACGCGCTCCCGCTCTCCATCGGTGACCCGGTTCTCGCAACGGGCGCGCGAAGCATCGTTCCGATGTACGAGGGCTTCAGTCGCTATCTTCAGGCCGGACGTATCGACGTGGGATTCCTCGGCGGCGCACAGATCGACAAACGCGGTAACATCAACTCGACCGTCATCGGTGACTACGACGACCCAAAAGTACGGCTTCCGGGTAGCGGTGGGGCCTGTGAAATCTCCAGTAACGCCCATCGGACGCTCATCATCGCACCCCACCAGAAGCGCCGATTCCCCGAGGAGGTCGATTTCGTCACCTCGCCGGGGTACATCGAAGGACGCGAAGGCCGCGAGGAGGTGGGTCTCCGTGGCGGCCCCGAGGCGGTCATCACCGACAAGGCCGTGATGAAATTCGACGACAGCGGGGAGATGTACGTGGAAACGCTGCACCTCGGCGTCACCCGCGACGAGGTACAGGAGGCGACCGGTTGGGAGGTCCAGTTCGCCGACGACGTGACCGAGACGCCGACCCCCGACAACGACGAGATTCGACTCATCCGCGAGGAACTCGACCCCGACGGCATCTACACGGGTGGTGGCGACTAGTGCGTGACGTGGCACTCGTCGGCGCGGGGCAGAGTCCCTACGGGGAACACCCCGACGCTGGCATCAAGGAACTGTTCGAATCGGCCTACGACGCGATGGTCGGGTCGGTCGACCACGGATTCGACGCGGACGACCTCGACGGAGCCTACGTCGGCAGTCTCGGTGTCGGCGGCTACCAACTCGGCATCACGGGCGCGTCGCTGACGTCGCACCTCGGACTGACGGGGTTGCCGGTCCAGCGCGTCGAAAACGCCTGCGCCTCCGGCGGCTTCGCCCTGCTCGACGCGGTTCACGCCGTCGGGTCGGGCGCGAGCGACGCCGTCCTCGCGGGCGGCGTCGAGAAGATGCTGGACCTCAGCGGCGACCGATCGAAGTACTGGCTGGGCGTCAGCGGCGACACCGAGTACGAGCGTCTCGCGGGCATGACGTTCGCGGGCGTCTACGCCATCGCCGCCCGGCGATACCTCCACGAGACAGACGCCGAACACGAACACCTCTCGAAGGTCGCGGTCAAGAACCACGAGAACGGTGCGGTGAACCCCAAAGCCCAGTTCCAACGGGAAGTCTCGCTGGAGAAGGCGCAGGGTGCGCCGGAAATCGCCGACCCGCTGAACCTCTACGACGCCTGCCCGACGACCGACGGCGCGGCCTGCGCGATGGTCGTCCCGGCCGACGAGGCGCACGAGTACACCGACGACCCGGTGTACATCACCGGATTCGGCGGCGGCAGCGACCATCTCGCGCTCCACGACCGGGATACCATCACGTCGCTCTCGGCGGTCCGCGAGGCGGCCGACGCGGCCTACGACCGCGCGGGGAGAACCGCCGACGACATCGACTTCGCGGAGGTCCACGATTGCTTCACCATCGCGGAACTCCTCGCGTACGAGGACCTCGGATTCGCCGACCGCGGTGAGGGATGGCGACTCATCGACGAAGGTCGGACGCGACGCGACGGTGACCTGCCCGTCAACACGAGCGGCGGGTTGAAGTCGAAGGGTCACCCCCTGGGCGCGACCGGTATCGGACAGGTCGTGGAGGTGTTCGACCAACTCCGCAGCGACGCGGGCGAACGACAGGTCGATGGCAGCGTCGCCCTCTCGCACAACGTCGGCGGGTCCGGCGGTGCGGCGACCGTCTTCATCTACGAGGTGGACGCATGAGCGTCGGCATAACCGACTACGCCGTCTCGCTTCCGTCCTACCACGTCACCGCTGAAACGTACGAGGAGGCGTGGGGGCGATTCGCCGCGAGAATCGACCGCAAGACGGTCCTCTCCTACGACGAAGACGCCATCACGATGGCCACGGAGTCTGGGCGAGCGGTCGACGTAGAGGGCACGGAGACGCTCGCGTTCGCCACCACGTCGAATCCGCAGTCGGGGTCGTTGGTGAGTGGACCGCTCTCGCGGGCGCTCGGTATCGACGGGGCATGCCGGTCACTGGAGTTCGGCAACTCGTGGAAGGCAGGCCTCGAAGCACTCGACGTCGGACTCTCGTTCGGGTCGTCCCTCGTAGTCGCATCCGATGCGCCCGACGCTCCGCGAGACGAGGACGCCGAGCACGTCCTCGGTGCCGGGTCCGCGGCGTTCGTCGTCGGCGACGACCCGCTCGCGGTCCGCGTCGGAAGCGCCTACTACGTGGACGCCTACCTCCCGTCGAAGTTCCGAACGGACGGGCAGGTGACCGACCTCTCGCTCGGCGGGTACACGACCGAGGGTTTCGTGGAAGCGCTCTCGGTCGTCGTGGACGACGCTCTCGCCAAAGCGAACTGCGCGGCCGAGGATATCGACCACGCGGTGTTTCCGCAGGACGACGTGAAGATGTCGTGGCGCGGGGGCGACCGACTCGGATTCGACGCCGACCAGATGGGTGCCGGGTTCGTCGTCAAGCGCATGGGATTCGCGGGCGTCGCCTCGCCCCTCGTCGGTCTCTCCGCGGCCCTCGACGCCGCGGAGTCGGGTTCCAGAATCCTCGTCGCGGG
>NZ_JBAWAC010000279.1:0-2054 GCF_049589095.1 Haladaptatus sp.
ACCGGGACGAAGCGCTCGACCTGTACGAGCAGGGAATCTCGGTGGTTCACGGCGATCCGGAGTCAGCCGACGCGCTCCGAAACGTCCACGTCGAGGACGCCTACGCCGTCGTCGCCGACGCAACCGACGAACAGAACGCGAGTATCGCGCTCGCGGTCCGCGAGGTGTCCGAGACGGTCCGGGTCATCAGCCTCGTGGAGAACCCGGATTTGACGAACTACCTCCGCTACGCTGGTGCGGACCAGGTGTTCTCGCCGCGCCACCTCCTCGGCCAGAGCCTCGCCGAAAAAGTCACCGCCTCCGTGACGGCAGACCTCGGCGACACCGTCACCATCGGCGAGGACTTCGAGATCCTGGAGCTATCGATCCAGGCCGGGTCCGAAATCGCGGGCAGGAAGCTCGCGGAGAGCGGCGTTCGGGAACGAACCGGCGCGAGCATCATCGGCCTGTGGCGACGTGGGGAGTTTCAGAGTTCGCCTTCACCGACGACCGAACTGGACGGGAGCACGATTCTGCTCGCCGCCGGGCAGGAGCAGCAGCTCGAACGGCTGAAGGAGATGACCATCTCGGACGGCCGCGGTCCCATCCGTGGGTCGATAATCGTCGCCGGATACGGGGAAGTCGGTTCGACGGTCGAGGAGGCGATGCAGGAGAAGTCGATGCGGACGACCGTCGTGGACAAGACGGACAAATCCGGCGTGGACGTGCTCGGCGACGTTCGGAACGAAGACATACTCCTCGAGGCAGGAATCGAGTACGCCAACGCGATCATCTTCGCGCTCGCGGACGACACGACGACGATCTTCGCCACGCTCATCGCCCGGGAACTCGCACCCGGGGTCGAAATCGTCGCCCGCGCGAACGAGACGGACAACATCGGAAAGCTGTACAGCGCGGGCGCGGACTACGTCCTCGCCCTCGAAACGGTGAGCGGCCGAATGCTCGCCTCGACGATCCTCGAAGGCGAGGAGATCATCTCCCCCGACAAGCAGATCGAAATCCTGCGGACGACCGCACCACGGCTGGCGGGCCAAACCCTTCGGGACGCCGCCGTAAGAACGCGAACGGGGTGCACCGTCATCGCGATCGAGCGCGACGGCGAGGTCATCACCGACCTTGGGTCCAATTTCGTCATTCACGCGGACGACCAACTCATCATCGCCGGTACCGACGAGGACACGAACGAGTTCGCCGAGATCGCACAGTGAGTTCGGACCGGATCAGAACCGCCGGACGGTGGCGACCATCCAGACGATGAGGATCAGCGCGCCGACGGTCTCCGGAATCGCCAAGCCCGACCCGAGCCGGATTCCGACCGCCCACAGAATCCACGACGTGATATGGCTGACGGCGAGCCAAACGCTTCCCAGTCCCAACGTCCGTTCGTCGGCCACGATTCGCCCAGACCCGAGGAAGAAGAGGGCGTAGGTGAGTCCAGCGTAGAAAGTGATCGCCATGGGAAAGTGCAGGTTCGTCCCCTCGGGGAAGACACCGACGAAACCCATTCCGACAAACGAAACGAGGAGGACGACCGTTCCGACCGCGTCGAACCGGTTTTCGCGTCGCATCCAGAGTCCCCAGACGAACGGGAGCGCGAGTATCGCGCCGACGATGAGGCCACCGTTGAACAGCCACGCCGTCGATTCCCCCGCCGCGCCGAGGTCCGAAAGCGCGTCAAGCGTCCACGAGAACCGTGGCGAGATGAGAGTCGCGAGCAAGATCGCGCCGAAGGTGACGAGGGGGGCGGCAAGCCCACTCAGTTCGGGAATCGTTCGGGTTCGATTCATACACGATCGTCCGAACGGAATGCGATAAATCGTTCGTCTCACACGACGTGCGCGGCGACCCACCACGTCACGAACGCCTCGATGAACGCCGCGACGATGAAGACGGGGAGCAGTCCGAGCACGACGTAGTAGGCCCTGACGAGTTCGCCCGAGAACTCATCGACCGACGTTCGCCCCCGAACGTACGACAACGAGACGCCGCCGAGATGGAGACCGAGCGCGCCCGCGACCGACAGCCCGGGGATTTCGATGACGCCGTGCGGGAGG
>NZ_JBAWAC010000280.1:0-3905 GCF_049589095.1 Haladaptatus sp.
TTCCTATCCATCTCGAGGGCAGTGCTGAGGCTCAATGATGGGGTGTCCGTACCACTTCTGTCCGGCGTTCCGATGCTCAACTGATAGGCCGTATTGTTGAATCCCGGTGGTTGCACCGGATTTTTCGCGCTCGGCGTCTTCGCTACCACCGTCGACATCCCGGTTCCAAATGCCGCAGCAGGCGAACAGAAGATGAGAAGGACTGCGACTATGACGGGGAACGCCCGATTCATACAGTTGCGTATACAACTACTCATTAAAATACATATGGGATTTGTTCGTCCTTGGATAAACATCCGAAATCAGTGAAAATCTTTTAAATTGAGTCCTGATGTTTTATCGTACGGATGGAAAGTATTTTCTTGTCTGATTGACCACTCATGAATATGCGGTCACACTTCGCCCTCCTCGTGGTCCTTCTCTCCCTCTTCGCCGTGGGGCCAACCGTCGTTGCGGGTGATCTCAACACCCATCCGGCCAGCAGTAGCCACGTAATGCAGGACCGTAGCTCGGTAAACGTGACGGCGGTAAATGGGACGACCATTCGAATCAAACCTCACTCTAACGGTGATGCCGAGTGGAACGTTTCGATGCAGTTTGCGCTTCACAACGACAACGAAACGGCAGCGTTCAAGCGGATGGGTCGTGATTTCGAGAATCATAATCTCAACGACGGCGATGTCGGCTTCTCCACGGAGACGTTTCGCGCAATTGCGAAGCGTGAACAGGAAGCGACGGGGCGTCAAATGCAGATACGGAACTCGGAACGGGACTATTTTGTCAGCAACGACACCGGGACGTTGGTGCTTACCTTCATCTGGACGAACTTTACACGAGTAAACGGCGACAAGATCTATCTCCACGACGCCTTCATGTTTGACGACGGTGATTCGACGTGGCTCGGTTCCCTCTCTCCGAAGCAGAACCTCGTTCTTGAGAACCCCGACGGATACCGGATATACTACACGAGTATCCGACAGGACAACGACATCAAACGGAACAACGAAACCATCTTCGTGAGGGGTAGTTCAGAAGGTAGCAACTCCCTCCCCCCTGATGTGACGTACACGAAAAATCAGACGTCTCCTCAGTCGTCCAATTCGTTCCCTTACGAGTATGCCGCCGGATTCTTGGCCCTTGTCGGTCTCACCGGTGCAGGCGTCTACACGTTTTTCCAGCGCGACGATGACGACGATGAACCCGCCGTGGATTCCAACCCCGTCGATCAGCCCGTACCGCCGGAACCCGATCCGGACGACGACCCGGAACCGGACCTCGACTTGCTGTCCGACGAGGAGCGTGTCGAACACCTGTTGAAACAGAACGGCGGTCGAATGAAACAGGCGACCATCGTCAAGGAGACGAACTGGTCGAACGCCAAAGTCTCCCAGTTGCTCTCGGCGATGAACGAGGGCGGGCGTGTGGACAAACTCCGAATCGGTCGGGAGAACCTCATCACACTCCCCGGCGAGGACATCACCGATTTCGATACCGATGAGTAGCCGTCTGATCTCCCCCTCCGATAGGTAACAAATCCGATTAGTACGGCGTGTGCATTGTCAGCCGTTTCGAAAACGTTTACCCGCTACCCGGAAAGGAATTGATTATGAAGGTCCTTGTAACGGTAAAAGAAGTCGCCGAACTCGCGGATGACTTCGAGGTGGAAGGGACCGAGGTAGACGACCGCTACCTCGAATATGACCTGAATGAGTGGGATGACTACGCCGTCGAGGAGGGTGTCCAGCTGAACGAGGCGGGCATCGCCGACGAAGTCGTAACCGTCACTATCGGCCCGGAACGCGCCGAAGAGACGATTCGAATGGCTCTCGCCAAAGGGGCGGACCGTTCGATCCGCGTCTGGGACGAAGCACTCGAAGACGCCGGACTGCTCGACGTGGAGACGAAGACCGAAATCCTCTCCGCCGTGGTCGCGGAAGAGGAACCCGACCTCGTGTTGACCGGCGTGCAGGCCGGTGACGACGCGTTCGGCGCGACCGGTGTCGCACTCGCGGACGAGATCGACTTCGAGTGGGGTGCGGTCGTCAACGGTCTCGACGTGGATGCCGACGATGGCGTCGCACACGTCCACCGCGAACTGGAGGGCGGCGTCGAGGAACTGACGGACATCGAAATTCCGGCCGTGCTGACCATCCAGACGGGTATCAACGAACCGCGCTACGCGAGTTTGCGCGGAATCCGACAGGCACAGTCCAAGGAGATCGCACCGAAGACGCTCGGCGACCTCGGTCTGAACGCCGACGCGGTGGGGAGCGATTTGACATTGACCGACATGTACGAACCCGAGAGCGAGAGCGACGCGGAGATCTTCGAGGGAAGCACCGAGGAGACGGCGGCGAAACTTGCTGACGTGCTCCGTGAGAAGGGGGTCGTCCAATGAGCGACGTGCTCGCCATCACGGAACATCGACGCGGCGAACTCCGCGACGAGAGTTTCGAAATCATCTCCGCAGGGCGCGAACTCGCCGACGACGCGGGTGGCGACCTGCACCTCGCCGTCATCAGCGGCGACGTGGATTCCTACGCGGACACGCTGAACCGCACCGGTGTCGATGCGATTCACACCGTCGAATACGGCGAGGAATTCAACCACGACGTGTACGTACAGGCCATCGAGGCGCTGGTCGGCGACCTCGAACCGACGTTCGTCCTCATGCCGAACAGTGTGAACGGACTGGACTACGCGCCTGCAGTCGCCAACCGTCTCGACCTGCCGCTCGTCACCGACGTCATCGGCTTCGAGTACGGCGACACGCTCACGACGACGCGTGAGATGTACGGTTCGAAAGTCGAGACGACGGTGGAAGTCGAGGGCGACCAGTTCGCCCTGACGACCCGTGGTGCGGAGTGGCCCGAAGCGGAGGGCGTCGGCGACGCCGACGTCTCCGCGTTCGACTTCGAACCCGACGAGGACGCCATCGGTTCGACCGTCACCGGCTTCGAGGAAGTCGGCGCTGGCGACGTGGACATCAGTGAGGCTGAATTCCTCGTTAGCATCGGCCGCGGTATCGAGGAGGAGGACAACCTCCCGCTCATCGAGGACCTCGTGGAAGCGACCGGCGCGACGCTCTCTTCGTCGCGTCCCATCGTGGACAACGGCTGGCTCCCGAAGAACCGGCAGGTCGGCCAGTCCGGTTCGCAGGTGACGCCGACGGTCTACCTCGCGATCGGTATCTCCGGCGCGGTGCAGCACGTCGCCGGGATGAAGGGTTCGGACACCATCATCGCGGTCAACACGGACCCGAACGCACCCATCTTCGACATCGCCGACTACGGTATCGTCGGCGACCTGTTCGAAGTGGTGCCGGAACTGATCGAGCAGTTCAGCTAAGGTTTTCGGGTTTTTTGGTCCAGATTTTTGCCGCTCGAACGGAGTGAGAGCGGGAAAAAGGTGGTCGCAAGTGGTGCCGGAACTGATCGAGCAGTTCAGCTAAGGTTTTCGGGTTTTTTTGGTCCAGATTTTTGCTGTCAACCGATAGGTGCGCGCTTGCTGTCGATTTCGACTACTGCGAATCGGTCAGTTGTCCTGACTCGGCGTTCGGACCCGCCTCTTCCGTCGAACCGTCTTCGAGAACGTTCTCTAGCCATCGTCCGCGGAAGAAAAAGAATGCGCCAGCGACGGCCGCTGTCACATTCGAGAGCGCAATGGCGTACCACGCACCGACAGCACCAACGCTGAAGACGAGGATGGCGACAACTGCGATGACAGCACGGACTCCCCACAACGACGTCACAGCGATTCCCATCGCCATACGGGTGGACCCCGACCCGTAGAAGGCTCCGTTCATCATGTGGTAAGCGGCCATGATGACCCACGTCGGCGCGACGATTCGGAGGAACGTCGCACTCTGATCGATTATCGCGTCGGTTCCTGCTCCCGTGATAAAC
>NZ_JBAWAC010000281.1:0-3802 GCF_049589095.1 Haladaptatus sp.
GAGCAGTTCCCCGTGGAGGAGTTCGGGAAGCACGATACGGATCGCTTCCAACATGAGGATGAACAGTATCGGAAGCAGGAAGAAACCGTACCAGCCGAACAGAATCGGGCCGAGAAGGTACGCGAACATCATCATCACCATGTCGAGTTGACGACCCGTGATGTACGGTTGGAGGAACGTCTGGGGAAGCGTGTCGAGGAGGAGGAAGTAGACGACGAGCACCCCGCCGACGAACGCCAGATGGTTTCCGCCCGAGTCGACCGCCTGAAAGGCCAGATAGCCGACGACGGGGATGTAGACGAGTTTGCCGACGACGATGGGAATCAGGCTGGCGATGCCGGTGAGGAACGCGAGCACGAAGACCATCGGGATGTGAAGCCCCGACGGCGCGAGGAGGTTCGTCCCCGAATACGCGACCCACGCGATGACGGACATGCCGATGACGAAGAGCAGATTCCCGAAGAAGACGGACTCCAAGTCCTCGTCGACGGCCACGGCGTAGCCGTAGGCCGCCGTGTCCTTCCCGTCGAACAGTTGGACGAGACCGTCGGCGAGTTGGTCGTCGTGGTTCAACAGGAAGTACGACAGCGTCACCGCGAGCGCGATGAGCATCCCCGCGCCGACGACGGCGGAGGTGACCTTCAATCCCGCGTCGAGCACGGTCATGACCGTCGTCTGCGGATTCGAGAGGAGCTGTTGTGGGTGGTGTATGGCTTCCAGAACCGTCCGCTGTTGGCCCTTCGGAAGCGCCCCCAGATAGTGGGTCACGAGTGCCGAATCGGTGGTGTTCCCGAACACCGATCCCACTCGACTGACGAGTTGAAACCCGGCGTAGAACGTGAGCACGACGATGGGAAGGAACACGACGAGAAGCGTCAGCCCTGCACTTACCCCGTCGGAATCAGTGATACCACTGAGTTGGCGATAGATGGGCCGGGTGGCGTAGTAGCCGAAGACACCCAGAACCACCATCCCGATGAACGAGTACGCGACGTACGCCGCGACGAGGACGAGGAGCAGGATGAAAACCCACCAGCCAGTTCGGCCACGACTCGGTACGGCGTCGAGATCAATGTCGACCATGGTCCTTGGGGATAGGAGGCTCCTCCTTGCAAACTGTTGTGGCCGGGAAACGTTCGGCGAGCATCCGACCGGTCGAAACGGACGAATTCGAGGGGAGCGGGCGATGGGACGCGGGGTCGTTTAACTGCCGTGCGCTCGCAGGCAGTGTGCCTAATCACGTCTCCCTTGTCGCTCACCACGGGAAAGCGATGTTCTACCACGACAACGAACTCCAGTACGAGGTGACGGTCGAAGAGCCAGACCCACGGTTCGCCAAGATGCTCCAGCAGGCCATCGGGGGAGCGGAAGGTGAGATGCGGGTCGCACTCCAGTACATGTTTCAGGCGTTCGCGGTGCCCGCCGACAAGGGCGAGTACAGACGACTACTGATGGAGACCGCGACGGAGGAACTGGGTCACATCGAGATGCTCGCGACGGCGGTGGCGAAGAACTTGGAGGGGGCGTCCGACGCCCAGCGCGAGGCGGCGCGCGAGGACGCGGTCATCGCCGAGATGATGAACAGCGGACAGCCACGGCAGGCGCTCTCGGCGGGGTTGCACGCGATGCCCGTCGATTCCAACGGCGTGCCGTTCACCGGGAACTACATCGTCGCCAGCGGCAACCTCGCGGCGAACATGTACGCGAACGTCATGGCCGAATCGACCGGTCGAACCCTCGCCGCACGGCTCTGGGAAATGACCGACGACCCCGGCATGAAGGACATGCTGTCGTACCTCATCGCCCGCGACACGATGCACCAGAACCAGTGGCACGCCGCCCTCGAAACGATGGAGGACCACGTTCCGGTGCCGAACAGCTTCCCGCAGGAGAAGGAGAACCAGGACTTCAACTACGAGTTCATGTCCACGACCAAGGACGAGCGCCCGAACCCGGACCAGCGCTGGACGCAGGGCGAATCGGTCGATGGGAACGGCGAGTTCTCCTACGGCCGACAGCCGGGCGGCGGCGAACCGGACCTCGACGAGGTCATCGAGGCGATGCACAACGAGATAAACTGAGAACCGGGCCGTTCACTCGGTCGGTTGTTCACCTGATTTTTCGCTTTCGTCGTCGGCGTCGGACGACTCTGCGGGGACCGGAGCGCCGAACTCAAGTACGATGCTCCAGCCAAGATACAGAATGGAGCCCAGAAACAGCAAGAACGCGATTAGAACGAACAGTCCGTCGCCGGAGTTCAATGTGGACGGCCTGAGAGAGATGGCAATCGAGGAGAGGGCGATAACGAGTAGTGCGGTACACCGGCGAATCGTCTTTTGGAGGGCAACATCGGACATATGATTTAATTCTAATATAATCGTCAAAACAGTTTCGACTATCGGACGCGTTGAGGTCGATGTTTTCCCGTCTAATATGAATGGGTTTAGTATTCGGCTACAACACTGATGCATCTTCCATCGGCAACCTATTCGAAATGACCGAAGAAGCAGCAGGTGAAGGGCTCGGGTTGACCGGCGCGGTGTCGATGGCCCTCGGTGGGATGATCGGCGGGGGGATTTACGCCGTCCTCGGCGTCGTCGTGAAAGTCGCCGGGCCGTTGGCGTGGTTCTCGTTCGTCCTAGCGGGAATCGTGGCGATGTGTGCGGGGTATTCGTACATCAAGTTGAACCAGCTAAGCGACCCCGAAGGCGCGTCGCCGACCTATCTGGCGTGGTTCGCCGACAGTTCCACGCTCGCGGGAATGGCCGGGTGGACGCTGTTGTTCGGGTACGTCGGCTCGATCGCGATGTACGCCTACGCGTTCGGGAGCTACGCCGTCGATATCGCCGGTGTCGAACACGTCGCGGGGCTACCGCTGCGGGCGGTGCTGTCGCTGGCCATCATCGGGATTTTCGTCGGTCTCAACCTAGTCGGCGTGGAGGAGTCCGGCTGGGTCGAAATCGCGCTCGTCGTGGTCAAAATAGCCGTCCTCGTCGGCTTCGCACTGGTCGGTCTCTGGTTCGGCACGTCGCACGGCGGCATCAAGACGGGGGTCGGTTCGCTGAGCTTCAACCCCATCATGGCGGCGGCGATGTCGTTCGTGGCGTTCCAGGGATGGCAGTTGCTCATGTACTCACAGGGAACCATCGAGAACCACAGCGACACCAACCCGACCGCCATCTACCTCTCGATTCCGACCGCCGTGGCGATCTACATCGGCGTCGCGATCGTCACCACCAGTATCGTCGGCGTCGGGATGGTTTCCAAGCATCCGGAAGTGGCGCTGGCGACCGCCGCCTCGAAGTTCGGCGGAAGTTGGGGCGAACTCATCATCTCGCTGTCGGCGCTGTTCTCGACCGCCAGCGCGATCAACGCGACGCTCTTCACCAGCGCGCAGTTCTCGGACCGACTCATCGAGAACGGACTCCTTCCGAAGAAACTCGACGCCAGTTCGCCCGACGAGTTCCACGTCGGCGAGGATTTACCCAAACGCATCATCCTCATCCTCGGCGTGCTGACCGCCGCGTTCACCGTCGTCGGCAGTCTGGAGGGGATCACGTCGTTCGCGTCGCTGACGTTCATCGTCGTCTTCGGCGGGATGAGCTACCTTGCGTTGACCCAACGTGACCACGAGGACGTGTCCGCGATTCCACCCGCAATCGGGGTGATCGGTGCGGTGCTCTTCCTCCCGATGATGCTCTGGCACCTGTTCACCGCCCAGCGCGGCGTTTTCTACACGGTTGCGGCCATCACCGTCGTTATCGTCATCCTCGAATTGGCCTACTTCGAAACGGGTCTGTTC
>NZ_JBAWAC010000282.1:0-1550 GCF_049589095.1 Haladaptatus sp.
CCGCGGCCGCGGCGATTCTCTTGAACGTCGGGTCGCGTTCGACGCGCGCGGAGAGCGCGTCGACGACGGCTTGATACAGTTCGTCGGTGCTCGCGCCGTCGTAGGAGTTCCGTTCGATTTCGGTGACGATGTCGTCCCAGTCGTCCGCCGAAAGTATCGTTTCGTAGTCTGTTCGTGCTCGGTCCAGAATCGACCGAGCGTCCGTCGTCGTCGCTGTTGATTGGTGGCTCATAAATCGTTAACTCGTTTTACTTGTCGGTTGGATGGGGCGGGTCGTCGTCCAGTTCCGCGTCGAGAACCGCGTCGAGTTCGCGGAGGAACTCCTCCGGTTCGGAGAACGCCTTGTACACGGAGACGAACCGGATGTACGCGACCTGGTCCAGTTCGCGCAGGCGTTCCGAGACGAGGTCGCCGACGAGGCTCGACGAGACGATGCGTGTGTCCCTGTTCTGGAGGTCGGATTCGACTTCCTCGACCAGACTCGTCACCGCTTCCTCGCTCACGTGCCGCTTTTCGACGGCTCGGTCGATCCCCGCACGGAGCTTCCGGCGGCTGAACGACTCGATGTTCCCGTCGCGTTTCTTCACCTGGAGGGAGTCCCATTCCGGACGCTCGTACGTCGTGAATCGAAACGAGCACCGTTGGCACTCGCGCCGCCGTCGTACCGACGTTCCGTCGGCGCTCGTGGTGTCGATGACTCGCGTCCGTTCGTTCCCGCAATCCGGGCAGTTCATGGTTGTCACTCCTTACACCTCCTGTTGCTTAAGCCCACATATGGGGCCTCGCTTCTTCCAACCGCTATATGTGGTGTCCAGTCACTACGGCATAAACGTTTCCCAATCGAGTTTCAGTAATACAAATCAACTTGATTTGTGTTCGGCACGGGAATGCGTACTCCGATGGACAGCCTTCCCACTACGAGTCCAAACCGACGAAAAAACGGTCCACCCGCCTGCTCGTAGCTCCCGTCCGCTCAATCGATCTCGTGGATATTCTCGCCACGATTGAGTCGCTCGGCGATTCGGAACGTCTGTTCGCCCGCCCGCCGCGTCGGCGTGTGCGCCGAAAGGTAACGAGCGGTCCCGATGAGGTGAATCCGCGCCCTTCGTTCGCTCTCCTCGGTTCCCTCGCCTGCAAGCGTGTCGTACTGATCGAACGCCGCCTCGACGTTCTGCCGGGTGTGGAACCCAACGTCCTCCCGCAGGAGCGCCTCGCCGAGTTTCCGTTTCAGCAGGTCAGTGTCCCCGTCGGCTTCGAGGTACTCCGCCGTCAGCCTTCCTGCTCTGTCCACTTCCGCGTTGGACTCCACCTCGAAGGTCTCCATCAGTTCGTCCAACACGGCGTCGGGCGAGCGGTTTCCGTCCGGTTCCGGAATCGGCGTCGGCGGCGTGTTGAGGAACCTATCGAGGTAGACGCTCATCGCCGCGTCGAAGACGCCGCGATAGGCTTCCGACGCGTCCGTCCGCTTGGCGAGTCCGTACACCTCGTTCGCGTAGGTGTATGTGTGGTGAACGGTGTTCCAGTCGCGGAACTCGTTCGAGGTGCCGAAC
>NZ_JBAWAC010000283.1:0-3778 GCF_049589095.1 Haladaptatus sp.
GACGTACATCGACGCTGGCTTTAGCTACAAATTCTGCTAACATTTCGAACCCCTAGTGGCTGAACGCCCAGTTTTCACAGTTCCTTCTCGTACACGTACTCTTACACTCCCAGAGCAGCGTCTTCCCGCTCCTCGATCCGCTCGAAGTCGCGGGATTCGTAAAACCCTACGCCCCTGTCGTTGTCGGCCACGACGGTCAACCGTAACCGTTCGGCTCCCCGTTCACGAATCCGCTCTTCGGCGCGCAGTCGAGTAGACGGGTCCCCAACCCCGCTCCCCATTCTTCCGGAACGAGATAGATTCGAACGAGGTCGAACCCGCCGTTCTCGTCCGGAATCGGCGCGACGTGGACGAATCCGACGATACTGTCGCCCTTGCGCTCGGCGACGAGGAACTCGTCGCCGTCCCGTGCCGTGCTCTCGCGGAGTCCCTCGGTGTCGTACCACCGGTCCACGACCTCGTCCACCGTCTCCTTCCCCACGATCCCGTCGTAGGCCGCGTGCCACGACTCCCGGGCGACGCGTCGAATGGCGGTCGCGTCGTCCGGTTTTGCGGCGCGGATGGTGACGTCGTTCATCTCGCTACGAGCGACTCTCGATTCGAGCGTCTTGGCTCTGTTTGTGAATAGATATCATCGGACTCGGGAGTTGTTGTCAATCAACGGAAAGCATTTGTAGATGGCATTAAAATTATCGGCCATGGCCGCCATCGAAACTAAGTCCCTCACGAAGCAGTTCGGCGACGTCGTCGCGGTTGACGGACTCGATTTGACCGTGGAGGAGGGCGAAATCTACGGCTTTCTCGGTCCCAACGGTGCAGGAAAATCCACCACCATCAACATGCTGTTGGACTTCATGCGCCCCACCGACGGAACGGCGACGGTCCTCGGCTACGACGCACAGACGGACTCCCGCGCCATCCGCGACTCCATCGGAATCCTCCCCGACGGCTACCACCTGTACGACCGACTGACCGCACGCGAACACCTCTCGTTCGCCATCGACGCAAAGGACGCGAGCAACGACCCAGCGGAACTCATCGACCGCGTCGGGTTGTCACAGGAGGACGCCGACCGAAAGGTCGGTGGCTACTCGAAAGGGATGACACAGCGACTCGCGCTGGCCGCCGCGCTCGTCGGCGACCCCGACCTCCTGATCCTCGACGAACCGTCCTCCGGCCTCGACCCGCACGGCATCGTCGAGATGCGTGAACTCATCCAAGCGGAGGCGGACACCGGAACGGCCGTCTTCTTCTCCAGCCACATCCTCTCCGAGGTGGACGCCGTCTGTGACCGCGTCGGCATTATGAATAGCGGAAAGCTCGTCGCACAGAACACCGTCGACCAGCTTCGGGAGCGTACCGGTTCCAAGTCACAACTCCTCCTGTCCGTCGAGGAGACGCCGACCGCCCTCGACCTGACCGGTATCGAGGGTGTCGGCGACACTTCCTTCGAAGGATCGACGCTCCGCGTGTCGTTCACCGATGCCGCGGCGAAACCGGCCGTCGTCAAACGCGTCGATGCCGTGGCCACCATCACGGACATCAAGTCCGAGGAAGCGTCGCTCGAAGAACTGTTCACCACGTACACGACGGATGACGAACCGGAAGAACCCGAAGAATCGCGCATGGAGATTCCCGCATGACCTGGGTGTCCGTCGCACGGAAGGATTTCACCGACGCCAGACGCTCGAAGGGACTGTGGGCGCTCATCGCCGTCTACGTCGGCTTGCTCGCGCTGTTGGTGTACGCGGCGTCGTCGAACCCCCACTCCACGATGACGAACATCCTCCAAGTGCTCACCCTCGTCGGCATCTTCATCATCCCCATCGGCGCGCTCGTCGTCGCCTACCTCGCCATCGCGGGCGAACGCGAATCGGGCAGCATCAAGTTTCTCCTCGGGTTGCCGAACACGCGCCTCGACCTCGTCGTCGGGAAGTTCGTCGGCCGATCAGCGGTCGTCATCCTCGGTCTCCTGTTGGCTGTCGGTATCGCGGCGTTCGAGGGCCTCTTCATGCTCGATTCCATCGACTTCACCGTCTTCGCCGAGTTCTTCCTGCTGTTCCTCTACTTCGGCGTGACGTACGTCGCCATCGCGGTCGGTCTCTCCTCGGCCTGCGCTTCGCGGTCGCGTGCGATGGTGAGCTCCGTCGGGGTCTTTTTCATCTTCAACGTGCTCTGGACGATTCCGCCCATCTCGCCGTCCTCGGCGCTCCGCTTCGTCGCACACGACCAACTCGGGATACAGCTCTCGCCGCGGATATACGAGTTCGTCTATCTCATCAGCCCGTCGTACGCCTTCCAGCGCGCTTCCGGGCTGGTGTTTTCGGGCGGAGGGGTGTACAACTTCCGCGTCCTCGAACACGGCGCGGCGATTCCGTTCTACCTGAAAAAGTGGTTCATGCTCGTCATCCTCGGCGCGTGGCTCGTCGTCCCGCTCGTTCTCGGCTATCTATCGTTCGAACGCGCCGACCTCGGCTGAGAAATCGTGGGGTGACTTATCATAGCAACATAGTTTTAACTACCCTAGGAATTATATGGCCGTTATGGCCGCTATACAAACAACTGGCCTCACCAAGCGATTCGGTGAGGTGGTCGCAGTCCGTGACCTGAACCTCCAAGTCAAGGAAGGCGAAGTGTTCGGCTTCCTCGGTCCGAACGGGTCCGGAAAATCGACGACCATCAACATGCTCATGGATTACATCCGCCCGACCGACGGGAGCGCAACAGTGCTCGGCTACGATGCACAGGAGGAAACGCAACCGATTCACGAACGGATCGGTATCCTCCCCGACGCGACCGACCTGTACGGGCGGCTCTCCGGACGGAAACACATCCAGTTCGCCATCGACTCCAAGGGGACCGGCGAGGACGCGGACGAAATCCTCGACCGCGTCGGCCTCTCCGAGGACGACGCCGCGCGCGCTGCGGGTGGCTACTCGAAAGGGATGCGCCAGCGGGTGACGCTCGGAATGGCGCTGGTCGGCGACCCCGACCTCCTGATCCTCGACGAACCGTCCTCCGGCCTCGACCCGCACGGGGTCAAGGAGATGCGCGAGATCATCCAGGCCGAGGCGGACCGCGGCACGGCCGTGTTCTTCTCCAGCCACATCCTGAGTCAGGTCGAAGCGGTCTGTGACCGCGTCGCCATCATGTACAAGGGCGAACTCATCACGGTCGACACAATCGACGGGCTTCGGGACGCGACCGGCACCGGGGCAACGATGGTTCTGACGGTCGATACCGTGCCGAACGTCGATCTGGGACGGATCGACGGCGTCACGAATTCGACGGTGGAGGGCGACGAACTGCACGTCACGTACACGGAGGCGAGCGCGAAGGCGAAGGTCATCAACGCCGTCGAGGAGACGGGCGCGACCGTCGCCGACATCCGGACGAAGGAGTCGTCGCTCGAAGACCTCTTCGAGGCGTACACGACCGGTTCTGAAAGCCAGCGGATCGAATCGGAGGCCCGGCCATGAGCTGGGCCGTCGTCGCGCGCAAGGACTTCGAGGACGCCGCCCGCTCGAAGATGCTGTGGGGTATCACGGTGTTGTTCGTGCTGGCAACCGCCGGTGTGATGTACGCGGTGGGTGCGTTCACCGATGACTTCACCGCGAAAGAAGCCATCGGGCTCCTCAGTCAGCCCGCGACCCTCCTCGTTCCCCTCGCGGCGCTCGTCGTCGCGTATCTCGCCATCGCGGGCGAGCGCGAGTCGGGAAGTATCAAACTGCTCCTCGGCTTGCCGCATACCCGTCAGGACGTGCTCATCGGCAATCTC
>NZ_JBAWAC010000284.1:0-2367 GCF_049589095.1 Haladaptatus sp.
GAACACTGACCCCGTCTGCTTCGGAGCCTACCGAAGCATGTCGGACAACGAACCTTCTAATGAAAAGCGTATCGCCACCACACAAACCGTCCTCTGTCTCAAAGGAATCGACCGTGAGGATGTGGACGAGCAGTTGTTGGATCTAATCCACGAGCATTTCAAGCAGCGAGGGCTGCTCGTCCGGGATATCTCGGTTCACGCCCAACGACGGTACGCGTCCGGTCGTACTTGGCATGAGACACCGTGAAGCGGGCTAGGAGATGCTAGAGTTAGATATTCTTCTTTGGTTCGAACTGGTTACTCCGGTTTTGTGATTGCAGTTGCCGAGAACACTACTTCGAAAGCCCCCGTTCGCTCCGAAAAGAAGTGTTTGGTCCTTCTTCGATTGCAACTACTGGGGAGCAGACCACCTCGAAAGCAGCGACCGGGCGGGGACTTTCGGAGTAGTCTTCTCGGTAGCTACAATCACAACGTTAAAACTAGAATTTTCTCGAAGCGAGCGGGTGGGGGCTTTCGAGGTCTGCTTCCCAGTAACTGCAATCACAGAATTACCAAGTACGTCTATTCGGAGTGAACGGGATTTTGTGTGTTGTCGTGTTCGCAGAAGGTTGAACACGGATGGGGCACCAACTCTCGGTATGTACAGTGTCGTGGGTTGCAACGGCTGTAGCAACCTGTGGATCGTTGAGGGGCGGCCGAAGACGACGAGTTGCCCGCGGTGTGGAAAACAACGGCAGTTCCGGAAGTTGAAGAAGTTCGTGGAGACGGACGACGAGGACCACGCCCGGGAGTTGCGGGCGTCGATGCTCGCCAATCGGCAGGGACAGGGCGAGGCGTTCGCGGAACTCGACTCGTTCGCCGAGATGGACGAACAGGCCGACGAGGCGGGGATGGACGACGAGGAGTTCCTCGACCGCTCGGGACTGAACACGGAGGAGGTCGCCGCCGCCGGGGAGCGAACGAAGCGCCGAGGGAACAAAACGAGCAAGAAGCAAGTCGTGTTGGATGCCCTCGACGTGTTGGACGAACCGACCGAGGAGGAGATTCTCGACTACGCGAGCAAGCGACGGGTTTCGGGGGAGTACGTCGAGAAGGCACTCGTGAAACTCGCTCGGCGGGGAGAGATCAGCGAGAGTCGGGGCCGATATCGTCGTATCTAAGATCGACACCCACGCTTCTTTATCGACGAAAGTCGGGACGGACCCGACTTACGGGAACGGGCCGCTCAGCGCTTTCCACACCGCGACGAGCAGTGTGACGACTGTGAGCAACAGCTTCAGGAACTGGAGGACATGATATGCCCGGGAGTCAGTTATCGGCGCGTCCCCGTTGTGGGAGGATGTTGCCATCGGGAGTCACCATTTGGTGGTACGGCGGGAGCCGTTCCCCCACACGCACCGACAGCACCTTCGCGGCCCCGTACAATAAATTTCTAGTACTTTTTTCCTGGTTTTATGTTGTTTTTCGTGCCGCTTCGTCGGCAAGGAGCCCTTACAATCCGCTCTCAAAAACTGATAATAAAGTGCGATCCTACCGACGGCCGTCCACCGATCACCGATCATCGACTACCGACTATCGACTTTACCGACTACCAACCTTACCGACTACCGACCCAGTTCCTCGTGTGCGCTGGAGAGGTGGCGCGCGGCCAGCGCGGCGAGGAGGGAGAGTTCGCCCGCCAGTGCGCCGACGGCGATGATTTCGGCGAGGGCGTCGGCGTTGCTTCCGGCGGGGTCGCCGCCGCCGCGGAGGCCCAACACGTCCAAGGCTTCCGACTGGGTGGGGAGTTTCGTCCCGCCGCCGACCGTTCCGACCTCCAGACTGGCGATGCTGACGCTGGCGTACAGTTCGTCCTCTCGCGCTTGAACGGTCGTGATCGCGTTGCTCCCTTCGACCACCTGCGCGGCGTCCTGCCCGGTCGCGAGGAACGCCGCCGCGACGACGTTCGCGGCGTGGGCGTTGAAGCCGAGCGCCCCGGCCTTCGCGCTCCCGACGAGGTTCTTGCGCGTGTTCGCCTCCTCGATTGCTTCCGGCGTGGTGTGGAGTCGCTCCTCGACGACCTCGCGCGGAATCTTCACGTCGGCCGTGACGCTCCGGCCGCGCCCCTCGACCGCGTTGATGGCGGCCGGTTTCTTGTCCGAACAGAGGTTGCCCGACAGCGCGACGAGGCTCGCGGGGGTCTCCTCCTCGACGAGCGAAGCGGCCTCGCGCGTCGCGATGGTCGCCATGTTCATCCCCATCGCGTCCTTGGTGTCGTAGACGAACCGCAGGAAGACGGAGTCGCCGACGACGTACGTCGTCACGTCCAGCAGTTCCCCGTGGTTGGTCGTGGATTCGGCGGCCGCGGCGAGTTCGTCGCGGTTGTCC
>NZ_JBAWAC010000285.1:0-12439 GCF_049589095.1 Haladaptatus sp.
GACCGATGTAGTGAAGGAAGTCGGTGGGGGTGGTGAGCACTGACTCCAGTTCGTCGGTCGAGAGGTTTCGATGAACGTCGATATCGAACGCGAGTTCGTCCCTTTTGCCGTAGAGGTCGTCCCCAGCGTCGAACTCCGGACTCATCTCCTGTTCGTTACAGACCACCGTGATGTCGATACCGTCCGTCGATGACGACCGCTCCAATTTGTTCTCGAAGGCGCGTTTGATCAGTTTGTTCGCGCCGATAGGCATCCCATGACCGAGCCACGCGTGTTCCAGTGCGTCCGTCGACGTCGGTGCGACGTACGGGTCGGACGTCGTCTGTTGTTGCCCTCTCTGTGTTTCCGTTCCTCGCAGGAAACTGTCGATCGGCTCCGGCGTCTTCGGTATCGACCGGCGATGGTTCTCGTCCGGCGTCGAGATGAGCGACAGGTTGTTCACCAGATACGGAATCGTCTCGACGTTGGCGATATCGTTCGTGACGGTCGTCGATAACAGCCACGTCGGCACGTGTTCTCGGATAACGTCGAACGGGATGTCGAGATAGGTCTCGACTTGTTCCGCGAGGTCGCGTTCGTACAACTCCTCGAACGACACGTCGAGGAACGGTTCGACCACCTGCCGCTCGTGAAGCGATATCTGGTACAACCCTTCGGTTCGCGTCACACAGTCGAAGAACAACGATTGGACGAGCACTCGTTCGATCTCACCCTCGTACCCCCGTTCCGGGTGGTCGAGCGGGTGAACGAAGCCTCGGTCCGTCACGAGCCTCGGTTCCTCGCCCGGAACGATAGTCGCTCCCAGATAATAGGCGAGCGAACTCGCCGAATAGATCATCGGCAGTTCCGGCGGGAGTTCTATCCGAACACCCGTCTCCGGCGGTGTCAGTTCGTCCGGAACGTGTAGTTCGTCCCCGAGTTCGATCTTCGGGGGATGACCCCTGAGTGACGGCAACGACCGCTCACAACTCAGCGTCTTCAGCGACGATCCGAACGTGGAGACGGCGGCCATCACGTCCGCCGGTTCCGCCGTCGTCGTCACGGTCCCCTCGGGGAGTTCGTGATACGACCGTGCCCCGATTCGGACCACCGTCTCCGTCCCGAAATCGAACTCCATCCGGTCGGTCGATGACGCGATGGTCAACTCACCGTCAACCCGCAGATAGATTCGAATCGGTGCGTTCAGTTCGACGAGATACTCGCCTTCGGGGAACTGTTCGTACGAAAACTCCCCGGCTTCCGCCAGAACCGTGCCGTCCAGCGAACGGACGTGCGTGATAACGATGTACGGAAGGACGAGTTTGTCCGTCCTGATTTCTGCCGCGTTGTCGACCGGGAAGTAGAACTGGTCGTCGTCCGCCGGAAGCGGACTGACGGAGGTCGGCGTCCGAATCGGGAACTGGCGTCGGTGAATGGGGTCGACGATGGTCAACCCCGTTTGCTCGACACTCTGTCGAAATATCGGTTTCATTTCACTTTGAGGGCTCGGTTTCGGGCTGTAGCGCTACGACGATACCGTCAACGGTGGGGTGCGAACTCCGTCGGCACCCTGACCGGAAAACGTCAGAGCGGGAACCACGTCGTCGTGTGGCTCGTCTCGTGCAGATGCCATCGCTGCTTCGGTCCGTCCGGGTCGAGCTTCAGTTCGATCGTTACGTCGAACAGCGGCTCTACGGCTTGAACGGAATCCGAATCGAACGCACCCGGGAAGATGTACTGACCGATCCCGGACAGTTCCTCGACGGTTTCCGTGATCTTCCGCAAGGAACGTTCCACAGCAACCGACCCTTCCTCGTTCGAAAGCAACTGTAACGAATCCAAACAGAACCGTAGCTCCCCCGGCTCGAATCCCCGATTCCCGTACTGGAGTTCCAATAATTCGTCCTGAATCGCGGTTTGGAAGTCGTCGAGCGACCCCTCCACGGACGAGGCGGACGGTCGGTCCGGAAACGCGTTCGATTGTGCTTGTGTCGCCGAGCGCACCGCCACTTCGTGGGTCAGGATGTGCGCTTGAGCGGGATTTGCGTTGGCACGTGAAAGACGCTTCCGAGCCACGTCCACATCCCGCCCGTACAGCGCGAACAGGTGGGTCCTGTCGTTGGATGGCGCGCCCAAGAACTGCACGCTCAACTCCTCGAACAGATCCGCCGGAACGTCGCCGGTGAGCAGTAGGTTCCCACCGGTCCGTTTCAACCGACCGAGTTCGGATTCGATTTCGACCGTCCCGTCGCTGCTGGCGGTGATGTAGTGACCTGCGAACATGAACGTCAGCTTTCCGCTCGCGCGGGCCGTTCCGTCGGCGAGCGGTTGGAACAACTCCTCCAACGCGTCGGGGTCGATACACCCGTACAGCGGCTCCGGAATTTCGGTGGAACTCACCCCCGAACACTCCACCATTCGCTGAACAATAAACGAACCGAGCGCTTCCTCACTTCCCCAATCGTAGTGGAACCTCATCGGCTCCTCTACACCACACATGAACGGCGATGTAGCACTCTCCTCCATTGAACCCATAGCTCTGTAGTCATACTACCCCGACAGTCAAAAGCGCTTTTGATGCTTCAGATCGATATTCGATACCGTATGAGTTCACTATCCGATACGAAAATCGGTCCCAATCACTACCGTTTTGGATCGGCGTTTACCGTCACCCCGCCACGCCATATTCGAATTCTATCCTAAAAAAGCAATATTATTTGTTTAGCAAATAAATCCTCGTGTATCGGGTAATTCATACTTCCGAGCGTCGTAAAACGGGTATGGGTAACACGTCGAACGACGGGCAGGGGGTCCGCATGGAGTTACTGCAATTTTTGGATACGGTAGGTCCAGACGTGCTCCTCTCCACACCGGACGCGGTGTACGAGTTGCTCAAAAACGAACAACGGCGCCACCTCGTACTGTTCCTTTCCGAGCAGGAAACCGCGACCCCGATTTCACTGCTCGCGACGAACGTCGCGAGTCGTTCCCAGGGAATACCCGTGACGGACGTGACACAATCCGAGCAGGAATGGGTACGGATTCGCCTGGAACAGGAACACCTGCCGCGACTCGCCGACTACGGTATTCTCTCCTGGACGTACGGGGAGGATATGGTCGACCCGATTCCGTCCGTGTTGCCCTCGGACGAAGAGTGACGGCCGACGGTTCCCACTCAAACCGTCCCACAAATCGCGCTGCTACTCGTTCGTATCGTGTGGTTCACCAGTGACGAAACCGGTTAGAACGTCCACTACCAAACACCCCACAGTGCAGAACACCATCGACTGGCTGCGCGGGCGACCCTACTACGAGGGGCAGATCGCCCGCCACGAGACGCTTCCGGGGAACGACGGCGAATTTCGGGATATCCCGCTCGAATCGCGGTTGGAATCCGCCCTCGAAACCCGTGGCATCGACCGACTCTATCGCCACCAAGCCGAGGCAGTCGAGGCGGTTCGCGGCGGGGAGAACGTCGTCATCGCCACGCAAACCGCGAGCGGGAAGAGCCTGGGGTACACCATCCCGGCGTTCGAACGCGCGATGGACCACGGCGGGCGAACGCTCTACATCGCACCGCAGAACGCCCTCATCAACGATCAGGAGGAGACATTGGACGGCCTCGCCCGCGACTTGGGGTTCGGCAGTCGCGTCTCGGTCGCCCAGTACACCGGCCGACTCGACAAGAACGAAAAGCGGGACGTGCGAAACCGACAGCCAACCGTCGTCCTCACGACGCCCGACATGCTCCATTACGCCCTGCTTCCCTACGCCCACCGGCTCTGGGATTGGTTTTTCAAGGGCCTGGAAACGGTCGTCATCGACGAAGTGCACGAGTATCGGGGCGTCTTCGGGAGCCACGTCGCGCTCGTCCTGCGCCGACTCGCGCGGATCTGTGACCGATTCGATTCGAATCCGCAGTTCGTCTGCTGTTCGGCAACCATCGGCAATCCAGTCGAACACGCGAGCGCCGTGACCGGCAAGTCCGAGTCCTCGTTCGGCCTCGTGGACGAGAACACGAGTCGCACCGGACCGACCCACTGGCTCCTCTGGAACCCGCCGGAGTACGAGGACGACCGCTACGGCGGCGCGAAACGCCGAAAGTCGAATCACGGCGAAACCAAACGCATCTTCGCCGACCTCGTCACCCGCAACTGCCAGACGCTCGCGTTCACCCGTTCCCGGCAGGGTGCCGAACGCTACGCGATGGAGAGCGCGGACGAACTCAGGAACAGAGGGGAGCGTTCGCTCGCCAACGATATCGCGGCGTATCAGGCGGCCCTGCGGAACGAGCGCCGCCGGGAACTCGAAAGTGGGCTCCACTCGGGAGACGTGCGCGGTGCGTGGAGCACGAACGCGCTGGAACTCGGCGTGGACATCGGCGGATTGGACGCCGTCCTCCTCGACGGCTATCCCGGTACGCGCATGGCGGCGTTCCAGCAGGCCGGACGCGCCGGGCGAGGAACCGAGGCCAGCCTCGTCGCGTTCGTCGCGGGCGAGGATCAGTTGGACCAGTACCTGATGGCAAACCCGGACGAGTTCTTCGCGGGCGACCCGGAACGGGCGGTCGTCAACCCGGAAAACGAGGAGTTGCTCCCGGAACACGTGGTCTCCGCCGCCCGCGAAACGTGGCTCTCGCCCGAGGACCGGGCGTACTTCGGTGAAAACTTTCCCGACCTCGTCGCCGCCCTCGAATCGCGGGGGGAACTCGAACGCCGCCAAACGAGTGGTGGCATCCGCTGGACGTACGACGGCGACGGAAGCCCCCAACACGAGATGAGTCTTCGGACCATCGACGACCGTGAGATCGACCTGTTGGACCGTTCGAACGGGAACGTCATCGCCTCGCTCCCGTTCAGCGACGCGCTGAACGATGCCCATCGCGGCGCGATCTATCACCAGCAGGGGCAGTCCTACGAGGTCGTGGACCTCGATCTGTCGCGGGACGTGGCCGAACTCTCGCCGACGTGGGCGGATTATCACACCAAGACGCTCACTGACAAGGAGATAACCGTCGAGGAGGACCTGTCGGAAAAGACGCTCTCGACCCGCGAGGACTGTACCGTCCGCTTCGCCGAGGTGACGATGCGCGAGCAGATCACCGGATTCGAGCGACGGGACGCGAAGCGAAACGAGACGCTCGGCCGCGAATCGCTCGACCTGCCGGAACTCACGCTCCGGACCAAAGCGCTCTACTTCACGATTCCGGACGACATCGAGCGCGAGTTGCGGACGATGGACGGCGATTTCAACGGTGCGATTCACGCCGCCGAACACGGGATGATTTCGCTCTTCCCGCTGGACTTGCTCTGTGACCGTAGCGACATCGGCGGTCTCTCCACGCCGCTCCACCCGCACACCGGCACGAGCACGATTTTCATCTACGACGGCTACCCCGGCGGCGTCGGACTGACCCGAGAAGGCTACGAAACCGTCGAATCGCTCATGAAAAACACGCGGGAGATGATTCGCGCCTGCGACTGCGAATCGGGATGTCCCTCCTGCGTACAGTCGCCACAGTGTGGCAACGCGAACGATCCGCTCGATAAGGAACTCGCCGAACACCTCCTCTCAGATCTCACGGACTGAGTCGGAAGCCTTTTAGGCAACCCTAAACCTAAATTAGGTTAGCCTAAACATGGACGACATCCTCCGGCAAACCCGACGCGAAATCGAGGAGTTGGCCGCTGACTCCGGTTCGTTTTCAGTCACCTGTGCCGAAACCGGCGAGTGCCCGACGCCGATCACGGGCACCCGATTCGAAACACACGACGACGCCGCGCGTGCCGCCGACCTCGCACGCGAGTACCGAACCGCGCTCCGAGAACACGACCCCGACGTTCCCGAATATCGGTTCGTCGTCACTGAACTCCCGACCGATTCCCTCCAAATGGTCGGCGTCCGCGAGCGAACGAACGACGTTCGAGCCAACGGGCTTCCGCAAACCGAGCGCTCGGTCACCGTCACCAGCGACCGTGACGGAGCGTGGCTCACGATGAAAAACGCGCCGCTCGTCCATCTCGCACGGGACTGTGGTCCGGTCGGCGACGCCGCCGTCGGCCGTCAGCTCGAATCGAAACTCTAAGCTATCGAATCCGCTCCCGAAGCTCCGGGATGAGGTCGAACTCCCCGTTCGTATCGCCCAGCACGAGCAGAGAGAAGTACCCGGTGTACGCCTGAATCGGCACTCGAACCAGCGCCAGTATGAAGATGGCACAGACGATGTAGGCGACGAGGAGCACGACGAACACGGCTACTATCGCCGGATTCGACAACATCACAGCGAGCGCGCCGAACCCGCCGAACGCGACGATCAGCAGGATTGCGACGATGGCGAACGGAATGAGGACGACGATGGACAGAAAGCCGCCCACGAGCGAAACGACGAAACTCGCCGCGATGGCGATGAAAAACCGGAGGACGAGATATATGCCGTACTGTTTCCACTCGCGCTTGAGCGTCGGCCAGAACGCCTTCCACCCGGCGAGCACACCGCCTCCTCGAACCATCATCACGGGAACGACGAACGCCTTCGTCAGCGTGTCGACTAACGCGACGAAGAAACCGAGGACGAACAGCACCGGCACGAGGAACAGCAACGGTCCGAGCGCGACGTTTTCCGGTCCGTTGAACAGTGCTGGAACGGTGACGAGTACGATACCAGCCACTGGCAGGAGGACGATGAGAAAGAGGACGAGTTGGAAGACGAACAGCGACAGCCCTTGGCCGAGATACGACTTCGCGTATCGGCGGACGTGAACCCGTTGTGTTCGAAGCGACTCCACGAACGCGAACTCCATTATCGCCCCGATTGCGGTGAAGAGCAGGCCCAAGAACACGGCGACGACAGCGAGGATGACGAGCACCGTCGCGACGTTTTCCCAGGGAATCGAGAAGTTACCCGGAGTGACGGGGAACGAACCGCCCGACTGTGGGGAGAACTGCATGTTGGTTTGCACCGGCGACGCCGTACTCGTTCCGCCGAGAAAGAACACGATGACGGCGAGCCGAAGCCACGTTCCCGCATTGAAGGGGAAGAGCAATTCGCGTGTCCCTTCGATGGCGTCCTCTAACGCGTCGACGGCGTACCAAGACATACACGGCTGTTGTCCGTCATAACTGATAAACTATCGGACAGTCCGTGGCTGAAAACTCAGAGGGAGCGATGCCACAGGTGGGCGATGTACTCCTCGGGTAACAACAGTACGTTGTAGGTGAACGTCGTCTGTACCCCGACGACGAGAAAGGCGAGCAGGCCGTGCAGCACGAACGTGAGGAGGTAGCTGACCAGCAGGTTACCGATGGTGGCGAAGACGTGGACGAACGACGTGGCCGTCATCTTCTTCTCCATGTCCGGTTCGGCAGTTACGTCGCCGAACGTGAGGAGCGCAAGCAGTCCGAACGCCACGATGGCACCGCCGACGTACGCGAACACCTCGGCCGTCGACGGGGTGCCGAACTGGCTCAACAGGAGCCCGCCACCGCCCCAAATGGAAAGCGTGTAGCCATATGCCCGTGCTTCCGAGAGCAGGTTTCTGGAAAGCCGGCGCTGCGGGTTCATACCTGCTATTGATTCGACTGAAAGAAAGGCGTATTGGGTTATTCGCCGATCGCGTCTTCGATCTGTGAGCTGACCGTTTGACACAGGATCGCCGAGAATCCCGTTTGGGAGCTCCAAATCGCGCTTTCGTGATCACCGAGGATGCTGATGAGGACGGTATCGTCGTCCACGATGAGCATGCGTCCCGCGGGTTCGGCGTGGGGTTTGTCGTGGCGGATGACGACTCGGAGATCACTGAAATGTTCCTGCATCGATGGGTCCTGGGAGATGATGAGGACATCGACGCCCGCATCCGACCGCTCGTGGAGGATCTCGACGAGCCGATCCGTGTACAGCGACTCGTCGTGGAGACCGAAGACGATCCTCGATTCGGCCTCCTCCATCAGCTGTTCGATTCGACTGGTGACGGCGTTCTCGCCGTCGATGGACCAGACGTCCTCCCGCTCGCTCTCGGTATCGACGAACTCGTTCTGTGCCGATTCGAGGTAGTCGAACGCGCGTTGCTGTGCGCGCTCGAAGCGGTCGCGGAGGTGCGATTTCGCCGCCGCCAAACTCACGGGGCGATACTGGATCGGCTTTGACTGTTTTACCTCCACGAGTCCGCGTTCCTGGAGATCGTCCGCCGCACCGTACACCTGTGATCGTGGCACGTCGGTGACGCCATGGATGTCCCGAGCGGTTCCGATCCCCAACTTCTGGAGCGCGATGAACACCTTGGCTTCGTAGTTCGAGAGACCGAGGTCGGTCAGCGCGTCGATGGCGTCAGTTTCGTCCATTTCAGTCCTCACTTGGAGATGTGGCTGCGTCGGACTTGGTTTCGATGGTTCCGCGCGCACCCGGTCCGAAGTAGCGCGTCCAGACGACGAGCAGGCTCGGGAGCACTAGCACGCTCGCGATGAACGCGTAGATGATGGTCAGTCCGGTGATGATACCGAACTGCTGGAGCGCGGGGAGGATGGCGAAGGCGAGAACGCCGAAGCCACCCACGGTCGTCGCCGCACTGCCGAGCAGCGCGCCGCCCGTCCCGGTGAGACTGACCTCCATCGCCTCCCAGACCGACCCCTGTCGTTCGAGTTCCACGTTGTAGCGTTCCGAGAGGTGGATGCTGTACGCGACACCCAACCCGACCGTGAGGCTGGTGATCATCCCGGTCAGGATGTTGAACGGCATGCCGAGCAGGTACATCGTGCCAAGAATCCACGCCACGCTGAACACGACCGGGAGCAACGTGACGGCACCGAGGGTCGCACTCCCTTCCGTGAGGCGGTAGATGAGCATCAGGAAGGCGAACACGGAGACCATCGTGATGATGAGGCTCTCGATGACCGTGTTCAACAGGTCCTTCTGGATGATTTCGAAGACGATGGACTGTCCCGTCGCCGTCGCTTCGAGGCCGTCGAAGGAGTCCGCCACGTCACGCATCTGCGTCGTGACGGCCGAACTCGACGCGCCGCCCTTCAGCGAGATGGCGACGCGAAGCGCGTCGTAGTCCCCGTTATCGCGGTGAATCACACCGGCCGCTTGGTCCGGCGCGGCGGCGAACAAGCCGTCGTACACCTTCTTCAGGTTCTTGTCGGGTACGCCATTGCCGTCCGTATCCGCCGCGGTGAACGTTTTGTTGAACGTCGCGTTCTCGGCGGCGACTTGTTCCATCACCGACAGCGGGCCTTGAACCTGGGGTTCATCGTTCGAGAGCTTGATCGTCACGTCCTTCTTGCCCGCTTTCTCCTTCGCCCGATGCACCTGTTCGAGGGCGTTATCCTTCGTGATATCCCCCTGTACCAGTATCTGTGCCTGTGAATCCTGCCTGACGAAGTTGTCGTTTACGTAGTCGAGGTTTTTCTTGGCCGAGTAGTTCCCGGGCTTGAACGGTTCCGGAAGCTGCTTCGTCCAGTGTGGCGGGCTGTCCGCGAGGAAGTCCGTCTGCGAGAAACTCGTGTCCACTTTGGTCGCCCCGTAGCCACCCGCCGCGCTGACGAGCAGGGTGAGGACGATGACCACGAGCGGCGCTTTACGTGCCGCCGTCGCACCGACCGTCAGGACGCGTCCGAGGACACCACCGCCGGTTCCGAACGCATGCTTCCGGCGATTGAAGCCGCGCGATTCGAGGAACTCGTCGGATTCGACTTTGAGCGCCGGAATCAATCCGCCGAAGATGACGAGCGCCGCGATGATACCGACCGAACTCACGACGCCGAAGTCCTGAATCGGTGGGAGCGGGCTGACCATGTTCGAGAGGAAACCGATGACCGTCGTCGCGGTCACCCACGTCAGCGCCGCACCGACGCTGATGAGCGCGACGCGCATCGACCCGCGAACGTCCGCATCGGGGTGCTCTTCCCGCTCCTCGCGGTGGCGCATGAAGACGTGAATCGCGTAGTCGATCGCCAGCCCGATGAGCAGGACCGGCACCGCGATGAACATCTGGTTGAAGGTGATACCGGCCCATCCCATCGCGCCGAACGTCCAGACGAGGACGAAGACGATACCCACCACACCCAGAAGGATGTCGAGCAGGTCGCGGTACGCGATGATGAGCGTCAGGATGACGAACAGAAGCGCCAGCGGGCCGACGATGGCGAGGCTATCGGTCATCGACTGGTTGATCTCCTCGCTGATGATACCGCTCCCGAAGACGAGCGCGTCGTCGTTGAACTCGTCGTTCGCGATGGTTTTCATCCCCTGTTGGGTCGAGACGAGGATATCGGACGTGTCACCCTCCATCGACGACTGGCTCTTCTGTTTCTGGAAGACGACCATCATCGTCGCGTTGGCCGTGGTCGATCCGGGGTCGTAGGAGGTCGGCATGAACGCCAACGCTTGGCTCGCCATGCCGCTCGAACCGCTGCTGTCGCCGGAGAGAACGGTCTTCGTCACGGAGTCGATCTGCGACTGGTTCATCGACTGCAACTTGTCGATCTCCTGGGCGAGCGTCGGCATCAAGCCGTTTTGGAGCGCCTCCTGTCTCTGTTGCAGTTTCTCGCTCTGCTCGCCGAGTTTCTGGTACTCGTCGGCCAGCACGCCTTGCGTGCCGAGTTTGTACACCTTGCCGAACTGCGACTGAATCTCCCCTGCCTGCTGCTTGTAGGTCGATTGGTTGATCTGCCCCTGCTGGTAGGAGGCGTTCAAGCCGTCGAGTTTGGCCTGCAAGCCGCGTGCCTGCGTCGCCGATTTGTTGAACGTCGCTCCCTGTTCGGCGGAGAGGTTTGCGGTCGCCTTCGTACGCACTCCGGAGAGTTGTGCTTCGATCTTCGCGGACTGGTTTTGGTACGCCGCGTCGTTGACCTGTCCGGATTCGTGGGACGCGTTCAACTGATCGTATTTGGCCTGCAGCCCGCGCGTTTGGTTGAGCGAATCACTCAACCCCTGCGCCGTTCGATTGAGCTGTTGGCTCCGCTGTTTGAGTTCCGCACCATCGGCACGGAGTTCTTTGACCTTGTCCTGTTGAATCGCGGCGATTGCGATGACGTTTGCGACGCCGCTGGTCGATGTCCCGTTCGACAACGTCGAGTTGATAGTCTCGTTCTCGTGCAGGCGCTGTTGGAACTGCAACGAGTTCACGAGTTCCTTCTTGCTCAGAACGTTATCGCCTTTGACGATGACCTGTACTGTCGTGGTGTTCTCGTTTCCAGTCGAGAAGTTCGAGTTGATGAAATCCAGCTTCTTCGCGGCCGAACTGTCGCTCTGGAACTGGTCAAGCGACGACGACTGCTCGATCATCGGTGCCCCTGCACCGAGGAGCACAGTGATGACGAGGAGCACAGCGATGACCGCTCGGCTGTGCTCGGTTACCTTTCCGAAAACCCGGTCGAGGAGGCTCACGAGCGCCCTCCCGGGCCATGACGATATTGAATCATAGCTGTTGTTAGAATACTACTGACAGCGTTGCCAAAAAGGTGGAGGATTCCATTCGGAGCATGACATGAAGACACAGACCACCTTCTCGAAAGGCGAGTTGTTGGCGAGATAAAGCGGCTGATATCACAGTCGTCGGACGGTTTGCCACCAACGTTACCACCGTGCTCGATGGAGAGTCATCTGATGATAAATCTGCTCACCGTCCTCGGGATACTCGGTGGAGTATTCCTCCTGCTGATGAACGGTTTCTTCGTCGTCACGGAGTTCGCCATGACGCGGGTTCGGCAGTTCGACAAGGCCGAGTTCGACGAGTCGAAAGGGCTCCAGCGCGCGTGGGAGATGACCGACCGCCTCGAGATCTACCTCTCGGGGTGCCAGGTCGGTATCACCATCGCCAGCGTCGGACTGGGCGTGGTCGCCGAACCGGCGGTCGTCGCGGCGTTTCATCCGATCATCGACGCCGTCGGGATCGGTAGCGGGTCCACCGAGGCCTTTTCGGCGATCCTCGCGCTCGCCGCCATCAACCTCATGCACATCATCATCGGTGAACAAGCGCCGACCTACTTCGGCATCGAACGAACGAAGTTCGCGGCGCGATACGGGTCTGGAGTGCTGTACTGGTGGACGAAACTGATGTACCCCGTCATCATCCTTGCCGACAAAACCGCGAAGGGACTGCTCTCGCTGTTCGGTATCGACATCGAACGCTCGTGGACCGAGGGCGAAGAGGGCGAGGACGGCGAGCAGGAAATCGCGAGCAGGGCCGACCTGCATCGGCGGATGGGGGACGTTCTCGCCGCAGTGGAGGACCTCCCGGAGGAACGGGAGCAGGAGATCTTGGCCGCGCTCCAGATCGAACGCGTTCCGGTCCGGAACATCATGATCCCATGCGAGGACATCGTGGCCCTCTCGACCACGGAGTCGATCGAGGAGAACATCCGACGGATGCGGGAGACCCCCGTCGTTCGATTTCCCCTCATCGACGGGTCGCTGGACGAGTTTCGGGGCATCGTCTACGCACCCAGCATCATCGGTCAGTAC
>NZ_JBAWAC010000286.1:0-6269 GCF_049589095.1 Haladaptatus sp.
CGCACGCAAGGGAAAGAAACCGTTCGAGGCAGGGTCGCCGACTACCTGTTCTGGGAACCGGCACACTTCGTCATGGAGCGAAAGATGCTCTGCGGCGTGAAGGAACGAGCGGAAAGGACAGGAGAGACGAAAGGGAGCGGGAACTGAGGACGTTCCGTCTCGATTACTTGTAGTAATCGCGCTTGCTGTAGATGTACGCCAATATCAGGAGACCGACGACGAGGCTGATGATGGCGCTGAAGTCACCCACGAGCAACTGGAACAGGTCGCCCACGATTCGGAGTCCGTACACGATGATCGTGAGCGTCCACGCCCACGATTGGAGCGTCCATAGCCCCCACGCAACGACGAGTTGACCGATGGCGAGGACGATGATGATGAGTCCGACGATGAATCCAAAGCCACCCGTCAGTAGCGTCCCGAGCCCCCCAATGAGACTCAGAACACCGACAATTACGCTCAGAAAACACAGAATCTTGATCCCGAGCGGAGCGGTGTTCGGTTTGTTTCCGTACGTGGAATGGTTAGTACCCATAGTAGTAGATGTGAATCAAACAGTAATAAGTTTCAGTGACGTATCGACCACGAAGTATTTAGTGACTCGCTACACACTCCCCGCTATATGGACCCCGATACACACGGTACCTCCGGCTGCCCGAAGTGCGGTCACACCGAAGCCTCCACGGACTCCATCTCGACCACCGGCGGCGGACTGAGCAAAATGTTCGACATCCAAACGAAGAAGTTCACCGTCGTCTCGTGTGACAACTGTGGCTACTCGGAACTGTACAAAGACGTCCGCAATCGCGGAAGCGACGTGGTGGACGTCTTCTTCGGTTGAGGGTACACGAACCGTTTTTCACCGAAACAAATACTACACACATGTCCTCCAACAACACGTTCGTCAACTCGCTCATCGGTGCCGTCGTCACCATCGTCGTCTCGTTCGTCCCGCTATCGCCGATCATCGGCGGTGCCGTGGCGGCGTATCTCAGCGATGTACCAACCGACGAGGGCATCCGAATCGGTGCCATCTCGGGTGCGATCGCCACGATTCCGATGGCACTTTTCGGATTCTTCGTGGTCAGTATCCTCTTCTTCGGATCCATGCCCGGTGGATTCCTCGTGATCCTCGTGCTGTTCGGCGTGGTCACGCTACTGTACACCGTTGGATTGAGCGCACTGGGCGGATACCTCGGTGCGTACTTTCGGGCTGAAAGGGAGACGGGGGAAGTGGACAGGTAACGTCCGCGGACCGCCCGTAGGTTCAAATACGAACACGAAACCACTCCATGGCGTGACGCCCGAACCTGTCGCGTCGATACTCGTCCTCATCGCGTTCATCTCGTCCATCGCCCCCATCGACGAGCGACGCGATTCACCGCGTCGAACATCGACGCCATCACGGAAATCGGTCGTCACAGGGCAACCGGTAGTCCTCTTCGACCGACCGCCTCCTGAATCGATCCACTCGAAGCGACTGCTCGCAATCGATGGGACGACAGTGCCAACAGTATTCCGACTCGCGGACGAGAGGCCAAAACTAAAACTACTGGACGAGCGTCCGAAGCGTTCGGGTTACTGCGCTCGCGGCCGCGGTCACCTCGTCGACATCCACGTACTCGCCCGGGGCGTGTGCTACTGCACCCTCGTCGTCGGACAACACGCCCGGCCCGAACACGACCGTCGGCGCGGCTTGCGCGAAATAGGACGCTTCCGTGGCCGCACCGAACGGTCGTACCTCGCCGCCGCTCGCCTCCCGAAGGGTCCGAACGAGCG
This sequence comes from Haladaptatus sp., assembly GCF_049589095.1. NCBI lineage: Archaea > Methanobacteriati > Methanobacteriota > Halobacteria > Halobacteriales > Haladaptataceae > Haladaptatus > Haladaptatus sp. Next base: position 1,780 of record NZ_JBAWAC010000286.1, read on the forward strand.
TCGAATCGGCAGGGGTCTCGAAGGCTTCGAGGAACGGCGTTTCCCGTTCCGCGAGTGAAACGTCCACCGTGACGGATTCGGGTGCCGCCGTCCGAAGATGGGCTTCGAGCGATTCCCGAAACTCGTCCGCGCCTTCCGGTGGGACGCTGCGTCGGTCGATGACGAACGAGCAATCGGCCGGGATCTGGTTCGTCGCCGCTCCACCAGTAATCGTTGTCGGAGTGAGCGTCGGTGCACCGAGGTCGGGATGCACCTCGTCCGTATCGAACGTGGAAAGTGCCGACAAGATCGGGGCGGCCCCGCGAATCGCATTGACACCTGCCTCGGGATGTGCGGCGTGTGCGTTCTCCCCGTACACGGAGACCGTCCCCTGAAACCGACCCCGTGCTGCGTTGCACACGTCGAGGCCGGTCGGTTCACCGACGATGATAGCGTCGGGCGGCGATGTCGGTTCGTCCGAGAGCAGTTCGAGTGCGGCCGCACCGGTCGAGTCGGTTTCCTCGTCCGGCGTTACGGCGAGCGTCAGCCGACCGCACTCCGGTTCGACGGTCAGAAACGCGTCGAGAAGCGCCGCAAGCGGCCCCTTCGCGTCACACGACCCCCGCCCGAAAATTCGGTCGCCATCACCATTCTCGTCGCCGTCACGCGAAAACGGAACGTGCGGCGGGACGGTGTCGATGTGCGTGTTCAACACGACGTGTGGGCCGTCCCCCTCCCCGACGCGCTCGGCGAGGACGTTTCCGGCGTCGTCGACGGACACATCGACGCCCGCCGCTTCGAGGGTTTCGACGAGCAGCGTCCGCATCTCGTCGGGCGATTCGTGCGACGGCGTCCGTACTGCCGATTCGAGGAACGAAATCGGATCGAAGTCGTCCGCGCTCATCGAATCACGCCTCCAAATCGAGCCGTCCCGCGTTCGAGACGTGCATGTCGCCGCCGAACTCGCGCTCGACCGGTCCGGTGAGCGTCGCGGTTCGGTCGCCGACTGTCACTTCGAGGTCGCCACCCGGCGGCGACACCGATACCTGGTCGCCGTCCACGAGTCCGAGACGGCGGGCAGCGGCCGCGATAGCGACCGCGCCGGTTCCACAGGACTGAGTTTCGCCTTCGACACCGCGTTCGAACGTCCGCTGGTCGAACCCACCCTCGCAACGTGACGCGAAGGTCACGTTCGCACCGCGTGGGAACACGTCCGCGTGCCGAATCGGCGGCGCATCGCGTTCGAGGTTCACGTCGTTCACGTCGTCCACGAACGCGACGGCGTGTGGAACGCCGGTGTTCACCGCCGTTACGTCGTAGTCGCCGACGCGCGACTCGACGAGCGGTTCGTCCCCCGCGAGCGGAACGGCGTTCGGGTCGAATTTCGGTGCACCCATCTCGATGGTCGCGCCACCGTCGTGAATGGTTGCGTGGCGCGTCCCGGCGAGGGTGTCTATCATCACTTCGTCCGCGTTCGCCTGCTTGGCAGCCCAGACGGCGGCACAGCGAGCGCCGTTGCCGCACATCTCGGCCGTGCTTCCGTCGGGTTGGACGAGCGTCATGATGACTCGCGGCGGGCGGAAGTTCGGTTCGAGCGACAGAAAGAGGACACCGTCCGCGCCGATTCCCTCCGCCCGGTCACAGACGCTTCGGGCGAACCGTGCTCGGTGAGGAACACACGCGTTCTCGTTCACGATGACGAAATCGTTGCCGGTTCCGTGGTACTTCTCGAACGAGAGGTTCATTCCCACGTCACCTCCGTTTCGGTCGCGGTAACGTCCGCGATGGTTTCGCGTCGATGGGCGACCGCCGTCCGGTCGCCGTCCACGACGACGACCGCCGGGCGTGGTCGGGAGTTGTACTGGCTTGCCATCTCGTAGCCGTAGGCACCGGCGTTACCGATCGCGAGCACGTCGCCACGCGTCGGGTCGTCGAGCATGTGGGTGCCAAAAGTGTCCGAACTCTCGCAGATCGGACCGGCGACGGTCGATTCGACGGGGTAGCCGTCCTCCCCAACGGACCTGATGTGATGGTACGAATCGTACAGCGCGGGGCGGGCGAGCGTCGTCATCCCTGCGTCGATGCCGACGAGCGTGGTTTCCGGCGTGTCCTTGACGGTGTTCACCGCCGTCAGGAGGACGCCCGCGTCAGCGACGAGGTAGCGACCGGGTTCCACGACGAGCGTGGCGTCCACGTCACCGAGTGCGTCGCGCGTCGCCGCCGCCACGGAATCGAGGTCGAGCGGCGAGTCGTCGGGATGGTACGGAACGCCGAATCCGCCGCCGACGTCAACGAATTCGAGCGGCAGGTCGATGGTTCGCGCCAGTTCGCCCATCCGCGAGACGAGTTCCCGGTGGTTGCCGAGGTCGTCACCCGAGATGCCGCTTCCGGCGTGAGCGTGGATGCCGACCACGTCGAAGTCGGCAGCAGCGGATTCGAGGAGGGAGGCGGCCCGGTCGTACGGGACGCCGAACTTCGCGTCCGCGCCGGTTCGCACCTTCTCGTGGTGGCCCGCACCGATGCCGGGGTTGACGCGGAGACAGAGTCGTCCATCGTAGCCGCGCTCGGCCAGTCGGTCGATGGTATCCTCGGCTCCGACCGTGATCGTCAAGTCCGGCTGTTCGGCGGCCAGTTCGACGACCCTGTCGAGGTCGGTCCCGGGCGGATTGACGGCGGTGTAGTGGACACGCTCGCCGGAAAAACCGGCATCGAAGGCCCGAACGGTCTCGCCCGCTGACGCGCATTCGATGCTCGCATCTTCGGGTTCGAGCGTTTCGAGCACCGCCTTCGAGGTGTTGGCCTTCGCGGCGAAGTGAACGTCCGCGTCCGGGAACGCGCGGGAAAGCCGACGGTAGTTCTGGCGAACACGCTGACAATCGATGACGTACAGCGGCGTTCCGTGCTCGTCCGCGAGCGCTTCGAGTCGGGCGTCCGACCAGTCGGCGAGTCGCCGTACCGGCGGATTGTGGCTCTCGACTGCGGGAGTCATCGGAGGGCCTCCTCACGCTCGACCTGTGCGAGCGTGTCGTCTTCCACGTCGAGGGCGACGACGGCGGGCTTGTACGCCCCGCCGTCGAACAGGTCGTGGTCGCCGAGACCGGATTCGACGAATCGGGTGAACGCGCGGCGATTCGGTGGAAGGTGGCCGTAGATGACCTCCTCGTCCACGAGGTCGTAGACGGGGATTCGCGGCGTGAGAAGCGTGTTTTCCGCGACGATACTCCCCTCACCGACGACGAACCCGGACGTGACGCGACAGCCAGCGCCGAGGGTTACGTCGTCCTCGACGATGACCGGCGTTCCCTCGACGGGTTCGAGGACGCCGCCGATGAGCGCGTTCGCGCCGAGCTTGACGTTCTCGCCGATCTGTGCACAGGAACCGACCGTATCACAGGAGTCCACGAGCGTCCCGTCGCCGATGGAGACGCCGATGTTGACGAAACTCGGGCTCATCAGGATGCAGTTCGACCCGACGTGTGCGCCCCGTCGGAGGACGGTTCCGTCCGGCGTGTTTCGGGTTCCTCGCCCGGGAAGGTCGTCCGTCTCGCGGAGCGGAAGCACGTCGTGGTACGTCACATCGCCGTATTCCTGGCCTTCGATGTTTCGCAGGCCGAAGTTCAGTAAAATGCCGTGTTTGACCCACTCGTTCGCTTCCCACTCCCCGTCGCGCTTTTCGGCGGCGCGAACCTCGCCCGCTTCGAGCGTGTCGAGGAAGGTTTCGAGGACTTCCAGTTCGTTCGCTCCGACACCGTCCGCGTCGATCTCGCCGGAGTCGTATCGTTGCCACAGTTCCCGTACGTCGTGTTCTAGGTCGCTTCGGCTCATGCCGTAATTACCTCGTCAAATCCGTACCAGCCGGGCGTTCGCCCGGCCAGCCATGCCGCTGCATCGAGTGCACCATCGGCGAACACGGCCCTGTCGGCCGCCCGATGGGCGAGTCGCAGTTCCTCGTGGTCGTTCGCCAGCAGCACCTCGTGTTCGCCCGCAATCCCGCCCGCTCGTCGGGCGTGGACACCGATTTCGTTCTCCTGACGCGGGGCGTCTCCCTCGCGTCCGTGAACCCGCTCCTCGGGACCGCCAGCGGCGGTGATACGGTCGAGGACCGTCTTCGCCGTCCCGCTCGGCGCGTCTCGCTTGCCGTTGTGGTGGGTTTCGGTCAGTTCCACGTCGTAGCCGGGCAAGTCGCTGACGGCCCCTTCGACGGCGCGGAGCAGTGCTTGCACGCCGCGCGAGAAGTTGCTCGCCACGAGGACGGGCGCGTGTTCGCTCGCTTCGCGGAGGGCGACTTCGTCGTCCTCCGTGAATCCGGTCGTGCCGACGACGCAGGGTACGCCCGCGTCAGCACATTCCGTCACGAACTCCACGCTCGCGTCGGGTACCGAAAAGTCGATCAGTACGTCGGGATCGTACTCCGAAAGCACGCTCCCGAGTGCGTCGGCCGGTTCCACCGGAACACCGTCGATTTCGCCGGATTCACGGCCCACGCCAGCGACGACGTGCACGTCGTCGCG
>NZ_JBAWAC010000287.1:0-2009 GCF_049589095.1 Haladaptatus sp.
TAGAACGGTAATTGATCTGTTGATTAATCGTCTCCGATTGCTGCTGTCCGTAGCGACACTCGGGTCCCTGCACGGCACGACGGGATTCGATATCGTCGTCACGAAAATGTAACTATATCTACCAATAACCTTTCGCCGAAGATAGGTGACGTCAATAACCGCCGTGGTCACCGACTCTAGATTCTTACGAGAGGGACGGTTCCCACGTTCCGTGTGACAGCCCTGTGGAGATTTCACGATCAAATCCATACTCGAACGACTTTATTTTTAATTGGACAACATTCATAAATATATCTGGGATACTCGCTAACGAGTAGCACTCCTTGACGACGATTCGGCGGAAAAACCGCAAGGAGACGTGAAAACTGGACGAAATCATGACTGTAATCGGCCTTCCAACCACGACGTTTGTAATGATAATCGCAACGCTCCTCGCGGGTAGTTTGGGAGCGATCCATTACGTTGTCGTCCACAAAGTGATGGGGAAACCGTTCTCGGACACCGCTCGCGGGGGGACCGACTGATGGTGAATCAAACGTATCTCGCCGCGTTCGTTCTCTACCTCCTCATCGTCCTCGCTATCGGCGCGTGGGGATACCTGAAAACGAACACGAAGGACGATTTCTGGGTGTACGGCCGAAACCTCGGGAAGTGGCTCGCGACCTGGTCGCTCGTCGCGAACTTCTTCAGCGCCGTCGCCGCTATCGGCGTCATCGGCGAGTTTTCGAAGACCGGCTACGCCATCATGGTCGGCGTGAACTTCGGACTCGCACTCGGCATGAGCGGCCTCTATTTCGTCTCGCACAAGATACGGGAGTTGAACAAGGTAACCCTCTCGGACATCGTCGCGAACGTCACCGGTCGGCAGTATGCCCGTCCCGTCACTGGCCTTCTCCTATTGAGTAACGCGTGGGTGTATCTCGTCATTCAACTCGTCGGCGCGAGCGTGTTGGTGACCGAAATCACCGGCGTTCCGTACGAGTACATGGTGTGGGTGATCGGTCTCGTCTTCATCGTTTACACGGTGCTCGGCGGGTTGGTGAGCGTCGCGTGGACCGACCTCCTTCAGGGAACCGTCATGGTCGCGCTGATGACGATCGCTGTGGTGTACCTCGTCACGGATTTGGGCGGCCTTACGGCCATGAACCAACAGTTCGCCGCCATCGACCCCTCCAACGTTACGCCGCTCGGCGGTGGATCGTACACCCTGATCACCATCGTGAGTTCCATCGTCGCCTTCTTCGGGACCATCTTCACGGGGCAGAACGTCATCATCCGCATCAACGCGACGAAGGACATCGAAACGACGAAGTTCCACATCGCCGCCGGTGGCGTCATCATCGCGATGTTCCTCGTCGTCACGTCGCTCCTCGGTGCCGAAACCGGCGTCGCGCTCCACAACGCGGGGATTTCCGTCTCGAATACGGACCGGGCGTTTCCCGTCCTCATCATGCGGGTTCTCCCCACCACGTTGGGAACCATCGTCATCCTCGGAATCATGAGTGCCATCCTCTCGACGACCGACACCCGGTTACACTCCATCGGTGTGACGCTCACGCGGGACATCTACGACTACTTCAACCCGGACACGTCCGACGCCCACCAACTGAAAATTTCGAGGGCCGCCACCATCGGATTCGGTCTTCTCGCGACGGCCATCAGCGCATCCCCACCCGGATCGATCTTCGACCTGTACGATTTCAGGGCGGTACTGCTGACCACCGGACTCCTGGTTCCAGTGTACGTCGCGCTGTACTGGCGGGGAATCGACGGCCGAGTCATCCTCTCCTCGATGGTGCTCGGAGCGGTGTTCGGAATCGGTACGAAGCTCACGGGAGGCACACTACTTGGCGTTCCAGCGACCATCCTCGGCGTCGGTATCGCGGTGCTGGTGCTGCTCGCTGGACAGGTCGTCATCGGCCAATCCTCCCGAACGACGCCGGTCAATTGATCCTCCCCGAAACGCTATCGGGCGAGGGTCTACCAATCGACGCGGTAAGAACCAGTCG
>NZ_JBAWAC010000288.1:0-14822 GCF_049589095.1 Haladaptatus sp.
ATTCAAGTCCTCGATGACGGTTATCGGCGTCGTCTTCTCGAAGTACGAGACGAAGCCGTCGGATTCAAGCAGGTCGCGGTAGGCGTCGCGGGCGGCGTCCGCCGCGCCGTCCATCGCTTCGGCCCACTCGTCCGGAATCGTCTCCTCACCCTCTTCGAGGGAGGCGTACCGCGCCCGAATCTGGGCGTCCAGCATCTGCTCGACGTTTCGCTCCGCGATGACGGGGTTGGCGTACTTCTCGGCGATAGCCTCACCCTGTTCGGTGAACTTGACCTGCCCCGAGACGGTCTCGCGGGGAAGCGCCAATAGCGCTTCGTTCATCGGGCCGCCGCCGCGGGAAATCGACCCGCCACGCCCGTGGAACAGGCGGAGGGTGACGTCGTACTCGTCGGTTATCTCCGCGAGTCGCTTCTGGTTCTGATAGAGGCTCCAGTTGGCCGCCAAAAAGCCGTTCTCCTTGTTCGAATCGGAGTAGCCGAGCATGATTTCCTGTGAACCGCCGCGGGCTTCGAGTGCGGCGGCGTAGGCCTCGTTCTCGAACAGGGTTCCGACGATGCGCCGCGCACCTGACAGCGCGTACTCGGTTTCGAGCAGGGGCACCACGTCGAGTCCGGAGTAGCCGGGTAGGTCGACGATTCCGGCCTGATCGGCGAGGAACAGCACTTCGAGGACGTGACTGGCCTCGTCGGTCATGCTGATGCAGTACGTGTTGATGGTCTCCTGCCCGTACTCGCGCTGCCAGTTGGCGGTCTCGGAGAACAGCGTGAGCACTCGGCTTGCCGTCTCCGAAAGTCCCTCGGTGTCGAGGTCGATTATCGGTTCGTCCTGGAGGATGGCGTCGGTCAACAGTTCGACCCGTTCGTCCTCGGTCATCGAATCGTAGTCGAACCCTTCGCGTGCCAGCGCCTCCGCGATGGCCGTGGTGTGGTTCTGCCGGTGGTCGCGCAAGTCGAGCGCGGCGAGCGAGAAGCCGAACGTCTCGACGCGTCGTCGAAGCGGGTCCACTTCCGTCTCGACGACGCTCTCCGCGCCGTCGGTGCTGAGGCTGTCGGCGATGGTGTCCACGTCCGCGAGCAGTTCGTCGGCGTTTTCGTACCCGCCGGGACGAACGTCGCCGACGCGGTCGATTCGCTCGCGCATCAGCGCGAGTTTCTGCCGGTACGGTTCGTCCGGGTAGCGTTCGGTCGCCTGCTCCGCAATCGTGGGCAACTGCTCGCGGTCGGCGTCGAGCGAGGAATCGAACTTGGAACTCGTCTCGACGCGGTCGCCGTCCTGACTCAGCACTCCGGAGAGGCGTTTGAGTTCGTCGCGGTAGTGTTCCAGCACGACTTCGCGCTGTCGGGACAGCGTGTCGGCCGTGACTTCCGGCGTGACGTACGGGTTACCGTCCCGGTCGCTCCCGGCCCACGACCGGAAGGCGAACAGTTCCGGCACGTCCACGTCGAACTCCTCGCCGATGGTTCGGTCGAGTTCGTCGTACACGTCGCCCACGATGTCGAAGAGGACGTTCTCCAGATACCAGAGGATGTTCCGCGCCTCGTCGGACACCTCCGGACGGCGCTTTCGAACCTGTCGCGTCTCCCAGAGGCCAGTGATCTCGCTCTCCAACTGGCGCTCCAGTTTGTCCTGTTCCTGATCTGTCAACATGCGCTCGTCCAGTTCAGCGAGCAGCGCTTCGACGGAGCGGAGTTTCGCCTTCACCGTCTTCCGGCGCGCTTCGGTCGGATGCGCGGTGAACGTCGGCACGACGTTGACGTCGTCCAGCACCCGCTGGACGGTCTGCGAGTCGGCTTCGTCCTCCGCGAGGGTTTCCGCGGTCGCGCGAAGCCCGTCTTCGAGCGTTCCGTCCTGCGTTCCCTCTCGGATGGCCCGCACGCGTTCGCGCTCCTCGGCGAGGTTGATGAGTTCGAAGTAGGTGGCGAACGCCCGCGCGACGTTGCCCGCGAGTTCGGGCGAGAGGTCGTCGAGTTCGTCGCGGAGCGCCTCGCGCGACTCCGAATCTCCGGCGCGGTAGTCGATCGCTTCGGTTCGGGCGGTTTCCACGGCCTCGAACGCCTCGCGGGAACCGAGGCGCGAGAGTACGTCTCCGAGCAGTGCGGCGAGTTCACGGACGTCCTGTCGTACGTCCCGGGTATGCAATCTCATACCATAGCGGTGGTGGGCACCCAACGTAAAACGTCGGTCTTAGGGTAATATCTGCGAGAAATTTGAAATGAAAGTTAGTTGTATTCCCGCCAGCGGTAGCCGCATTCCTTGCATTTGAAGAAGCGCGTCGGTGCCTCGTCAGCGGACGCGGTCTGTTTGATGGTGTACCACGCGACGTCGTGACCGCACTTGTCACAATGTACGTCCTTGGCGGTCGGTTTCCCCTCGAAGTCCGCACCCTCCTCGGTTTCGATGACGTCGGAGTCGTCCTGTTCTTCCGTCGAGACGAACTCGGCGGCCCGCTCCTCGTCCTTTTCGACCGTCGCCTGACAGTCGGCGTTCGAACAGACCATCTTCGACCCCATCGACCGCATCATGGAGCCACAGTCGTCGCAGAATTGCATACCCCGTGTTGTGCGTCGAGCGTGAAAAGCGCCACGTACGACACGAGGGCGAAATATCGAGTGGTGTTTGACAATTTTGTGATTACAGTTACTGGAAGGCAGACCTCGAAAGCCCCCGCCCGCGAACGATCGGGGGCTTTCGAGGTAGTCTGTTTCTCGTAGTTGCAATCGAGATTCCGACAAAGTCGAAGAAACTATCGATACCTACTCCGTCGCCTCGAAATCGTCGTCGCCGACCATGGGACAGTCAGCGACCCGATGGTGGTCCATGTCGGCCATCGTGAGAATGTCGGTCCCCTCGTGCGTACAGCGCAAGGTCGGCGGATCTGCGACGTGCGGGCACCCCTGACAGGTCGTCTTCGGGACGACGCGAACGTCGCGGTCGTCCTCCTCGACTCGGGGCGCGGTGACGACCAGTTCGCCGCTGTCCTCGTCCAACAGGTCGGCCCAGACCTCCTCGGCGTCCACCTCGCCGACGTCCATCTCCACGAACGTCTCGTCGTCCGCAACCGTTTCCGAGCGCCGATTGCGACGTTTCTCCACCTCCGCCGCGAGGTTCCCGAGCGGTTCGTTTCGGTCGGAACCGGTATCCTGCCCCTCGTCCGAACCGCTCCCAGTCATTCCTCGGTCACCTCGGTCAGGAACTCCTCGACGTCCGAGTCGGTGTCGGCGTCGAAGTCATCGCCCCCGAGCACGTCGCCTTCCAGGGCGGGCGGACGGCCGACGACCAACCAGTTCGCGCCGAAAAAGCCCTCCTTGGGTTCGACGTCCTCAAACGTCGCGCCGCAGTGCGGACAGGACGGTTCGGTCAACAGCGCGATGGTGACGCTCCCCTCGCAGTCGCCGCACTTCGCGCTCGTCACCCCGTGGCGGTTGGCCGTCCGGGTGAGTTCAGCCGTGGCGGCCTGCGTCGCGCTCCGTGCCGCGAGGGTGCGCGTCTGATCGCGGACGGAGACGAGAGCGCGCGCGAGAACGTCCAGACGCTCGTCCAACTCGTCGGTCGTGTCCGTGAGATATTCGAGCACCTCCTCGTAGTTCTCGAACCCGGAATCCAACCGTTCGCGGTTGTCCGCGACGCGCCCGGAAAGTGCATCGAGTTCGTCCACGAGTTCGTCGATGGCAACGTCGTTGCCATCCTCTACATTCACCACCTGCCGTAGTTCGAACAGTTCGTTTCGGAAGCCGTTCAATTCGTTCCGGAGGTCGTCGTGCTCGTGGTCGACGGGTGCCTTTCCGTCGGTTTCGCGCTTTATCTGTATGACGCGTTCGCGAACGTCGGTCAGTTTCTCCATGAACTCGTCGTGGAGTTCGTCGAGTCGCTCGTCGGAAACGTCCTCCTCGTGGAGGGTACGGTGTGCCGTGAACAGTTCGGAGCGGAGGCGTTGGCGGGAACAACCGAGTTCGTCGGCCGTCTCGTCTAGCCACTGGGAAATCGGTTCGGGCAGTTCGACCGCCGGTACGTGACCCACGTCTTCGCTCTCCATTCGGATGAATGATTACTTCTCACAGAACTGACTTAACGTTTCGCCTCGTAGCGAGCGAGACGCTCCAGAAAGTGAATGAAATTTGATTAAATAGAATCGGGTTACCTGATCTTCCGGACGTTGCTGATGTCGAACCCGTCGCTCTGTGTCTCGGTTTCGAAACGGACGATGTTCTCCTCTTCGATGCGCGAGAGGACGCCACGGAATTCGCGGACGAACATCGTCCGCGCTCGTTCGTTACCGCCGCGTTCCCACTCGAAGCAGATGGTGCCGTCGGTTGCGTTCATCAAAGCACCCATCTGTCTGTCCGTCAGGCTTTCCTGTGCGACGTGGATGAGGATCAGGCCGTCCCATGCCTGTGATGCCTTCTTCATCCCCTTGACGAGCATGACCATCTGATTCCAGCTCACTTGGTCGTCGGGGAGCGAACAGAGGTCGGTCAGCGAGTCGATGACGACGAGGTTGCCGGGCGCGTTCTCGGTGAGGTACTCCCCGAGCGCTTCGAGGACGTCGCGCCGGTCGTGGCTGTTGCCGAGGTCGGTGATGGTACGGCGCTTTTCGACGTACCAATCGTGAGGGATGGGACTCAGTTGGAAATATTCGGACGAGAGATCCTCGAACGACATGGCTTCCAACGCCGGGGAGATCAGCGTCTCGTCGAGTGTGTGAGTCACTTCGTCGTATATCTCGGACGCGTTGGCGGTAAACGAGACGTAATGAATCTCGTCGGGAAGCGCGGCGCGGGGATCGACCGACCCGTAATGGAGACCGAACTGGTCCGTATCCGCATGACCGAGGGCGTTTATCGTCGCGCTGGTGTACGCGAACTCGCGCGCGCCAGCACCGGCGTCACCAGCCAGCAATACGACGCTTCCCGGCGGGGACCCCCCACCGATGAGCGAGTCGAACTGAGAGACACCGAACGGGATTCGATCCATTCACTCCCCTCTCATTCCTGACGTTTACCGTTTACGCTCGTTCCCGTCCATGTCCGCACCTCGGTTCCGCGGCGATACGACCAGGACGTCGCCGCCGACGGCCGCCGAATCGAGTGCGGTCCGGGCCGCGTCAACTGCCTCGTCGGCCAGTTGTCGCGTCGTCACGCCGTACACGGCGGGCCCCCACGACGACTGCCCCGCGCCGAAAACGGCGGGTGACGTTTCCATCTCCGTTACGAGTTCGCCGACGGGTGGTCGGTACACTCCACCCTGCTCGTCGGCGTACCACGCCCCGTTTCGGCGGCCGATCTCGGCGACCGAACTGCCGAATCGCTCCGGATCGTCCTCCGCGATCGCCGGAAGGGTTCGCCTGACCAGTATCGACGCGATGTCGTCCGCGATGGTCGGATCCGCCCGCTCGACGGCCGAGCGCATGCTCGCGTCCTCATCGTCGCCATTCCGACCGGGTTCGGCGTCGGGAAGGGCGAGGACGAACCGCCAATCGGCGGGAACGTCGTGGCGCGCGAGGACCGGTGGAACCGACCAGTCACCACGGGGCGGTCGGTCGGTCGTGAATCGCTCGGTCGGATGCCCCGCGTCCACGACGAATCCACCGCGTTCGAACGTCGAAACGCCGATACCGCTCCTCCCGGCCCTGTCGAGCGCCGGAGCATACTCGCGGACGGATGGCTCGCGTCCATGAGCGCGTGCGATCGCGGCGAATACGGCTAACGCGAGTTGTGTCCCGCTCCCGAGTCCGACGTGTCTCGGGAGCGTGTGAAGAACACGAACGTCCGCACCGGAAACGCCGAGCAGATCGACGGTTCGACGTGCGTACTCGCGAGCACATCGGTCGTCGCAGTACACCGCGTCGGCCGGGGTTGCCTCGACGGCAACGGTCGGGGATTCGAGCGCGATTCCCAGCCCACCGTACAGTCGCTCGTGAGCGAGCGAGAGGTTCTGAAAGCCGAAATGGAGTCGGCCGCCGACCGTTACCCGTGTCATACCTACCCGTCAGTGGATGGAAAAATGGCGATTTCGACAGTGGCAAATTACCGTGCTATCCCGCCGCGGAGAGGCCGAAAACTACCCCATATGGTCGAGAACGTACTCCGCGGCCCGTGTCGCGCCGTTCTCGTATTCGGGGGACTCGGGCGGATGGCGCACCGCCCGCACGACGTGCGGGATCGAATGTTCGACCTGAAAGCCCCGAAGCCCCGTGCGTTCGATGACCCGCGAAACACCGTGTTGTTCGTCGGTGAACGGGTGAATGATACACGGCGTCCCGGCCACGGCGGCCTCCATCACGGTTGAGTAGCCGGAACAGACGACAACGTTCGCCGCTTGAATCCACGGGAGAAGCGATGGCACCGATTCCCAGTCGTCGTCGCCGACGAGCGTTACGTCGTTACCTTCCGCTTCCAACGCACGCGTGAGTTCCTTGAAGTTCGTCGTGTAGGTACTCGGAACGAGGAGCACGTCCACGTTCTCGGGTGGCTCTTCCCCGTTCGGTTCGAGCGCGATGGGAGGGATATGGACGACTCCCGCCGGGTCGCCTTGGTCGGGTGGCCACACGGAGGGGTAGAGGAACGCATGGGAGATCGAGATCTGATAGCGGTTGACAATCCACGTGAACACCTCCTCGACGGCGGCGTCGTAGTAGGAGGCGGCGTTGTGAGTGAGAACGTACAGCGGGGTGTCGGTGCAGTGGGCCGCCATCGCGGCGAACATGTCATCGGTGACGAGCGCAGCGGGGTCTTCGCGGCGAAGCCATCGAACGAAGTCGAAGACGCGCCGTGCACTGTTCGGAACGCTTCGGGTCAACACGTCGAATATCGACCCACCCTGATAATCACCGATGTAGTCGACCGTTGCGGGCCGATACACCTCGTAACCGTTGTGTTCGATGAACTGCGACCCCGGACCACCACCCGCGAGGACGACATCCGTTTCCGGCCCTTCCAATGCCTGTGCTACCGCCAGCATCCGGGTCGCGTGTCCCGCGCCTTCCGGATAATGTGCGACAGCAACGGTCCGGCTCATGGCCAACTGTCTACCCTGCCGTGGGAAGTAAATTTGGATTTTCACTTTGAGCCGAAAAAGGAGTCGGATGGGATCGATTACGAGAATTTCGGTCGCGCCGCGCTGGAACTCGAACGGAATCGAACGAATTTCGCGGCCGTAGCTCTCGTCACGGGAAAAGAACGAACGACGAGTACACTCACCGCTCACGAAAATGTCCGTCGCAAAATATGGAACCGCGGAAGGACGAGCGTTGCTCGTCCTTCCTGCTCCCATCAAAGAGTGGGACCGCCGAGAGTCGAACTCGGGTCCTACGGACCCCATCCGCAGAGGATACCACTACCCCACGGTCCCGCTACATTCCTGAAATGGTGGGTTGCCCTGTTAAGCCCTTCGTTTCACTCCCGAGACCGCGGGACGACGAGTTCGCCGTCGTCCCGGACCGCCAAACTGGTGACAGGGTCGTTCTCGTAGGCTGTAACCCCGTGATAGCGCCCGACGACGTAGCCATCGTGGTCGGTTTTCACCGCCGCCTTCGACTCGCCGTGGGGTGTCACGATGTCGGCGATCACGTCGCCCTCCTCGAACGCGTCCCCCGGTTCGACGCGATGGCGGACGATTCCCGCCGTGTCGGTGTGCGGATGGACGGAGCGCTTGACCGGGAAATCGACCGGTGTGTCGAGTCCCGTCGGTTCGGGGTCGCCGGGGAGCATGTCGAGTTCGCGCATGACGTTCAGAAGCCCGACGACACCCTTCTCGCGGGTGTCATCCTCCACGACCTCGAAGCCGCCGAGTTCGACCGTGAACGACGGAATTCCGGCGTTGTTCAGCGCCGCACCTGCCGTCGAACGCTGGAGGTTCTGCTCGACGTACTCCTCGGCGGCGTACTCGTTGATGACCGGGAAGTCGTAGGCGTCAACGAGGCGTTCGAGTTCGTCGGCGAGGTCGTGGGCTTCGTCCTCGGTACGCTCGGACCCGAATAGAACCCGGTCCCGAATCACGAACGGAACCGACCCGACCTGCGCGGTGTGGAGGTCCACGAGCGCGTCCGCCGACTCCGCGAAGGCGTCGAAGATGCGCTCGTCGATGAGTTCCTGCACGCGCGGCGGGCGCGACCCGTCCGCGTCGGGGTCGGGGAAGTAGCGGTTCGGGTCGTCGCCGTGATAGTACGAAGTGCGGGTTGTTTGCCGGAGCCCGGCGGGGTTCAGGTTCGGAAGACAGACGACGGTGCCGCGAACCTTCGATTCCAATCCCTCCTTCATCACGTCCTGTGCGGTGGCGAGGGCGGTCACCTCGTTGCCGTGAATCGACGCCGTGATCCAGAGCGTCGGACCGTCTTCGTCACCCTCCGCGATGAGCACGGGGAGCCGTTCGGGCGTTCCCGTGGGAAGGTCGGTGACGTCCAACCACCCGGTGACGAGTTCGCCGGGTTTCGATTCCGCAGTGCCGACTTGCATACCGGGTGGTGACTCGCACGCGACAAAAAGACGCCCCAACCGGCAGGGGAAGCGAGAATTCCGGAAATCGCTACACCAACACGCGCTCCAGTTCCACGACCGTCCCTTCCTCCGCATCCGCATCTCCGACCATGTGACCGAGACAGACGGCCGCCCCGTTCGGCGTGTAGCAGGCGACGAGTTGGCCTTCGTCCGCTTCTTCGGCGTCGATGACGCCCGGCGCGTACACCTGCGCGCCCTGTGCGACCTGCTCGGCCGCGTTGGGGGCGATGGTCACGCTTGGAAGGTGGGTCAGTGCGTCCTCGGCGGGGCGGACGACGTCACGAAGCCAGTCGTCCTCGTCCTCCTCCCGCCAGCGCGCCAGCGCGTCCGAGAGGTCGTGGAAGGTCACGAGGTCGGTGTCGTCGAACGGTCCGGTGGCGGTTCGACGGAGGTGTCCCATGTGTGCGCCCGTCCCGAGCGCGAGGCCGATGTCGTGACAGAGTTTTCTGATATAGGTCCCGCTCTCGCAGCGAATCCGGAGAAGCGCCTGTCGGTCCTGCACTTCCAGTACATCTAAGTCGTAGATTTCGCGCACGCGGAGCCTGCGGGAGACGGCGCTCTTTCGCGGCGGTTTCTGATACAGCGGTGCCTCGAACTCCGAGACGATGGCTTCGAGGTCGGCTGGTGCGGTGTCATGTAGTTCGAGGACGGCAACGTACTCCTTCGAACCCTCCAGGAAAACCTGCGAGAGGCGGGTCGCATCGCCGGTCAGCGTCGGCAGACACCCCGTGACCTTCGGGTCGAGCGTGCCCGAGTGTGCGGCTTGCTCAACGTCACAGAGGTCCCGCACCCACGCCGCGACCTGGTGGGCCGACGGGCCGGGCGGTTTGTCGAGGTTGACGACGCCGAATTCGAGGAGTTCGCGTGGCGAACGTTCGGTTGGTGGGCCGCGAAGCGTCATCAGAAATCGTACGAGATGCCTTCGGTGGGGTACTTTCCTTCGTCGGACGCTACCTCGTAGTTCTCGATGGCGGTCGTGAGCATGGCGAGAACGTCGTCGGGGTTCCAACGGGCGGTGTTGATGCTTAGGTCGTAGATGGTGAGATCGTTGATGTCGATACCGTAATACTCCTCGTAGCGCTGTGCCTCGCTACCCGCACGGGCGCGGGTTTCGGTCGCCGCTTGCTTCTCGGACTTGTCCTCGCGGTCGGAGATACGGGCCGCACGAACGTCGAGCGGTGCGTTGAGCCAGATTCTGAAATCGGCGTAGTCACCGGCGAGCCATCCGGCGAGTCGGGATTCGAGAACGAGGTCGTCTTCCTGCGTGGCGATTTCCCGAAGTCGTCGATCCAAATCGCGGTCGATATCCTCGTCCTCCTCGGCCAACTTGTTGAATTCGAGCGGCGTCAGATCGCGTTCCGCGGCGAGTTCGCGGAAAATGTCGCCGCCGCTGACGTGGTCGAGATCGAACGCGTTTGCGAGTCCCTCCGCAGTCGTGCTCTTCCCACTCCCCGGTGGGCCTGAGACGGTCAATAACATATGTGCCCTCACACGGGCACCAAGAAAGAGGTTTTGAACTTAGGTCGGCGTCGTCTGGATGTTCAGCGCCTTCCGGATGAGTTGCGTGAACGCCATCGAGCAGAGGAAATACCAGACGATCCACGCCATCATCGGGCCGACGACCCCTGCCCTCCACGCCGTTCTTCCGACTATCGGGAGGACGATGTGGGAAGGTACCACGGGCGTCGGATGGCCGCCGATGCGCCAGTACATCCAGAGGAACGCCGGGATGGTGATGAACATCGACCAAACCATCGGGCGGAACTGCTCCTTGAACATGCCCGTCTGGTCGCCCATCGCTTCCATCTGCTCTTTGCGGATGGCTTCCATCTCCTGCTCATTGCCGCGTTCCTTCGCTTCCTTCTGACGCTCCTGGATGTCCTTCATGCGCTCCTGATACATGCTCATCTTCTCCATGTCCATCAGGTTGTCCTGCAGGAGCGTGGTGTACAACCCCGTCAGCATGGAGACGATCATGATGACGATGTAGAACGGGAGCGCGTGATCTATCGGGCCGAGGACGACGTTGACGACCTGCCCGACGGCGGCTTTGATGGTGTTGTTGGAGTAACCCAAGAACAACCCGATGCTCCCCACCGCCGCGAGTTTGTCCCACATCGACCACGAGGTCGATTCCATGTCGTCCACATCACTCGACGAAGAGGAAGTAGTCGTCGTCACGGTCGTATCGGAGTCATCGAGCGCGTCAGCGACTTCGTCGGGGTCCGACAGTTCGAATCCGTGAATTCCATCTTCGAGAATCCCCTTCTCTATCAAGCGACCCCACTGACCGCTCGTGAGGTCGTCGTTTACGTCCTGCCATTGGACTTCGTCCGACCCCTCGTCGGTCCGCTCGTAGATGACCGAGAGGGCGTCGGCCATCGCCGGGTCCTCGGCGATGAGCGTTTCTACCTTCTTCGCTGTCCGTGCCATTACAGCACGATTAGAATTCGGCGTTAATCAACCTTCGCCATCGACACGGGCGTTACGGCGACCGACGGGAGCGTCGGAAATACGAGATACCGAAACGGTACATAGACAAACGGCGTTCGAACACCGACTCGATACGCTCCTCGAAACGGAATCAACGAAGCCGCACGAAAAAGAATTGTCCTTCGAATAGCGACCGAGTTAGGCCTGCGCTTCTATCGTTTCACGGATATCGTCCCACACTTCGTCGGGCGTCTGCTCGCCGTCGATGCGGATGAGTTCGCCGGACTCGTCGAAGTGGTCGATGACGGGTTCCGTGTTCTCGTGGTAGACGCGGAGGCGTTCCCGAACCGTTTCCTCGGTGTCGTCGTCGCGCTGGACGAGTCGTTCCTTGACCGCTTCGTCCTCTGCGGGGTTGTATTCGACGTGGTAGATGTCGCCCGTTTCGGGGTCGAGACGACGGCCGGTCAGTCGCCCGACGAGTTCGTCCTCGCTCACGTCGAGGTACAGGACGATGTCGAGGTCGGTGATATCGTCCAGATACTCCGCCTGCGAAGGGTTTCGCGGGTAGCCGTCGAGGACGTAGCCGTCGGCCTCGGACAGCGCGGCGTTCACGATTTCGTTCACGACCGGGTCGGGAACGAGTTCGCCCTCGTCCATGAAACTCGCGGGCGTTCCGTGTTCGGTCTCCATGTGCTTGTTCGCCCGAAGCGCGTCGCCGGTCGTGACGTGTTCTACGTCGAATTCGTCGGCGATTCGCGCACTCTGTGTCCCTTTCCCAGCACCGGGCGCACCCAAAATCAGGATGTTCGGGTTCATGCAATCACCTGCGATGTCCTCGCATAAAGGCTTACGGAAAGGGAGCAGGGCACCCGGTTTTTGTCGGCGCGGGACGAACCTTTCAGTATGACTCGATTCAGCGCGGACACACCGACGGAGCGCCGGAAACTCGTCGTGGACGCCATCACCGCACACCGCGAGCGTACGAGCGCGTTCTGCACGCTCCAAGCTGACGTGGAAAGCGAAGCGCGGGAGGAAGACGATTCCGAGGAGGAGATGGAGTTACCGCCGTGGATTCAGTTCGGCGACCGCACGCTCAACCTGGACTGTACAGACGAGGAACTGGAGCGACTCAAGGACCTGCTCCGTGAGTTCCCGGCCTTCAAGATCGAGCAGTTGGAGAGTCCGAAGGACGCCGACGGGACGAACGTCCACATTAATGCGAAGGCGGACGCCAACCGTATCGCGCAGTTCGTCGAGCGCGCGTTCCGCGAGGTGTACGGCTGTTCGGAGTCGGTGACGGTGTGGGCCGTCGAAGTGTAAAATCCGCCGCGGAGATCAGACGGTCGCGGTTCCGGAAAAGCCCTCCAAGGCGTCGTCCGAGACGCCCTCGCGGGAGAACACGGTAACGACGTCGTCGGGGCGGATTCGGGTGTCCCCCCTCGGCGTCAGCATCGAATCGTCGCGTTCGATGGCGATGACGAGGATGTCGTCGCCGATGAGTCCCTCGGCACCGGCCTCCTTGAGCGTCTTGTCGGCGATGGGCGAGTCCTCGCTGATGGCCAACTCCGCGACGTCGGCTTCCCCGGAGAGGCTGACGAAGTCGGTCATCGAGATGTGGCTCCCTTCCTTGTCGGGGCCGAACGGGTGGTACGGCTGGAATCGCTCGTTCTGGATGAGGTCTTCGCCCTCGATTTCGAGCCCCCGGTTCGACAGTTCGCGGGCGATACGCGAGAGGTCGCTGGTGTCCTTCCCGACCGCTTTGACCTGGATGTTCCCGCGACCGGTCATGAGTTCCCGGACGTTGACCACGCCGGGTATTTC
Organism: Haladaptatus sp.; assembly: GCF_049589095.1. Lineage (NCBI taxonomy): Archaea > Methanobacteriati > Methanobacteriota > Halobacteria > Halobacteriales > Haladaptataceae > Haladaptatus > Haladaptatus sp. The sequence goes on from NZ_JBAWAC010000288.1 coordinate 12,747, forward strand.
GAGGATTCGCTGCGCGAGCGTCTCGCGGTTCGGGACCGGCGCGGTACACGTGAACAGGTTCGTCAGTCGTCCATCGACGCGTTCGAAATCGACGTTCGCGTGAAACCCCGTGAGGATACCGTGGTCTTCGAGTTGTTGAATCCGGTTGCGTATCGTCCCCGACGAGACGTTGACTTCGCTCGCGATTTGCGGGGCGGAGGTATCACGCGCGTTCCGCATCAAATAGTAAATTATCCGCCGGTCGATTTCGTCGAGCCGATATCCCATACGGAACAGTAGTCCCAAGGACGTTAAACCGTTTTTCGCCTGCGGCCGGGATTCGTCGGTGAATCGCGTTCGAGACGCCGGTTAATCTGGGCCTACCGGGGAAACAGTTACAATCCTCGGTGTTGACGACTGATTAACACGTCGTTCGGCCTCATCCGGCCGGACGGTCCCAACGAATGTCCCTCGATACGAGCCTCCGTGAACCCACAGATCGGTGCGATTCGCTGCTTTCCGTACTTGACGGTGCCGAATCCTTGTCCGTCGTGTGTCACAACAATCCCGACCCGGATAGCATCAGCAGCGCGCTCGCACTGGCCGCGATCGCGGAGTCGGCGAGCGTCGCCGACGTGGATCTGTACTACAGCGGGAAGATAACACACCAGCAAAATCGGGCGATGGTCAACCTGTTGGAGGTGGACCTGTGCCCCTTCTCCGAGGAATGTCTCGATTCGACGGATCTCATAGGGTTCGTCGATCACGCCGTCCCCGGTCAGAACAACCGCGTGCCCGACGGCTACGTCCCCGACATCGTCATCGACCACCATCCGAACGAGTCGGTCGAGGGTGTCCACGTGGACCACCGGGAGGAGATCGGCGCGACGGCGTCAATCCTGACCGAGTACCTGGTCGAACTCGATATGGAACTCGACGCCCGACTGGCGACCGCGCTGTTGTTCGGCATTCGACGCGAGACGCTCGAATTCACGCGCGATGCCACGGAAGCGGAATACACGAATGCCCGGTATCTCCATCCGCACGCGGACGTGGACCTGCTCCGCCGCCTCTCGGATTCGCTGTTCACCCACGAAACCCTCGACTCCATCGCCGATGCGATTCAGAATCGCGTCGTCAAAGGGTCGCATCTCGTCTCACACGCCGGGCGGACGACCGAACGGGATACGCTCCCCCAGGCGGCGGACTACCTGCTCAATCTCGAAGGGATTTCGACCACGCTCGTCTTCGGCATCATCGACGAGACGATCCACCTGAGCGCACGGACTCGAAACCCCCGCGTTCATGCGGGCAACCTCATGACCGAGGCGTTCGGCGATATCGGAAGCGTCGGCGGTCATCGAGCGATGGCGGGCGGCGCGATTCCGCTCGGCCTGTTCGGCGCGCTCGACGACCGCGACGACGTGCTCGTGGAACTCGTGAGCGAGGTGCTCACCGAGCGGTTCTTCGAACAGGTCGTCGGGACGCCGTAAAACCGAAACGGGGGAGTCAGCGAAGCCAGCGCGAGAGCCAAGAGGTGATGCCGAGGTGGCGCTTCGCCATGATGATGGTGCTCTTCGAGCGCCAACCGACCTGCTCCGGCAGCGCGCCGAAGACGAACTGCTGGAGCAGTCCTTCCCGCGTCGCGCCGATGATGGTCAGGTCGTGATGGCCGGTTCGTTCGACGATGGTGTCGACGACGTCGTCGCCGGTGAGCAGTTCGGTCGTGACGGGCGTCCCCTCGTCGAACGACGCCTTCGCGTCTTCGAGAATCTCCTCCGCGTCCGCCCGCTCGCTTTCGCTCGCGTCCGGACGGACGACGTGTACGACTTCGACGGTCGCGTCGTTCGAACTGGCGACGTGTTCGGCCACCTCGACGGCGAGTTCGGCGTGCGGGCCACCGGCGGTCGGGACGAGGATGGATTCGACCCGCTTCTCATCCGGCCCGATTCGCTCGACCAACACGTCGCAGGGGGCGTTTTGGACGACTTCGTCCACGTTGCTTCCGAGGACGATATCGCGTCGCGCGCTCGTGCGCTGGCCCTTCCACCCCATCAGCACGGTGTCGCTGTCGTACTGTTCGACGGTGTTGAGGAT